>CBJMBI010000590.1:0-2913 GCA_966427955.1 uncultured Ktedonobacterales bacterium | reverse complement strand
TGCCATGGTTAGAACCTTCTTTCTTCTTTACTCGGGTTCCCAACATGGCTATAATGGAGATAGCCAGTGGGTAACCTCTGGTCAAAAGTAGTGCCAGCTTCAGACTTGTCAGGTTGGGGGCTGGCATTCGCGCTATTAGAACGCGCTACAAGGGCTATCTAAAAATTAGGCCTTCGATGTCAGATGGGTGAATGGTCTGGCCTAGTTTTCGAGAGATAGCGGTTGCAAGCTTGTCTGCTGTACCCATTGATACAGATTGCCCTCTAAAGGCTTTAAGTAGAGTATTAGCATCAATACCTGCCTGCCTAGCCATCTCGTTTTTGCTCCATCCACATTTGATCCTTAGTGTCTCTAGGTCCATGAGTAACCTCAGTGGTTTAAACATATGTTATCTGATATTCAGATGAATGTCAAGTAAGCAAGCTATATTTCTGGACTTCTGTCTCTTTCTTGCACGCCTGAACGCCTGAACGCCTGCATATCGCACGCCTGCACGCCAAACAATTGTACTAACCGATCGGTTAAATTGACCGTCCCCTACCACAAACCGTTAGGATACAAGACAACGTAGGGAAGCCGAACAGACACATATCCTTCAAAAATTGGCTTTCCTGAACGGTACCGCAAGTAAACCGTACCGTTCAAAATACATTGTTGTTGGTGACTGCCTCTTGCTTAGTCTATCATCATTGCTTTTCTGGACATGTTGTTCAGTATGTCCTAACAAATTGTCCCTCTTTCCCTCTTGTTTTTGTGCTTTCCCGAGACAATACTAGATGTGTATGGCAAAGGTGATAAGGAATTGCATTTGCTCTGATATTCTGCAAATTCTGTCGTGTTTAGCACTCTTGTGTGCAGAAGGGAACATTCCATGTCAAAGGTTATCAGCAAACTTGTTAAATTAGCTGTTGTTTCGTCCACTCTAGCTGTTCTTGGGACCACAATAGTCATGCCTGTTGCTTATGCTAACAATGTTATAGGCCAGCCTGATCCTGGGAAATACTGTGCTGATCGGGGCTATCAGTATTCGCCTTACGGCTATACATGTATCACTACTCAAGGAACACCACGTGGAGTACCACTTAAGCCGCACAAAATAAGTATACCAAGCAACAGTGATCTCTGTTCAGAGCAATATCCTGGATCAAAATTTCAAGCAAATCCCTTTGGCTGTGTACGTGCATAGACCTATGTAGAGAAAACGAAAGATCAAGAGGTACTCCTAAGAGCGTGTATAAAAAGTTTTTGTTTGGCCTGTCAGGCTGATCTAAAAAGTGCCAATGAGAGCTTTTTATACACCCTCTAAGATTCCGCCTGCCATTGAGGGAACTAGTTTCGACAATAAGGACCTTCACTTCTTACTTTCTCGGGTGTCTGGTCTGCTCCTGTCCCTGCAAAGCTTTCTCCCAATCATCCCAGCTTGAGTTACCTGCACTGTTCAGATCTGGCTTTCTTTTCGTGTTTGTGGCTGAGAGCTTCACACCAGAGTTAGCAACCTTGGATGACTCTGCATACCTGAGTGGCATAGCAGGACTATTCCATCCACCAGCGTCTTGTAGGCTCTTGATGTCCGTGCCATTGCGGATAGCATCCGTTGCATAGTAGTGTCTACAATCATGTGGTGAGAGTCCTGTAATCCCTATAGCCTTCCCTAGCTGAGTAACCCGTTCGTTGAGACTGCTTGTACTTACTCGTCCTTTGCTGCAGATGCCAACAAAGAGAGGACCTTGGTCAGGTTCGCAATCTGCTAGGTATGCTCGTGCTGCTTTGTAGGTGTCTGGTGTAAGATCGTGTATTTGGGTCTTGTTGGTCTTGTGTCGGTAGATGGTGAGTTGGCCACTCTGTAAATTCACTGAGCTGATATCTAGGCCTGCTACTTCACTGACTCTTAACCCATGATCGAGTAACAGACACATCAGCAAAGCATCCCGTCGTCCTCTGGTGGTGTCTGATTGACTTTTGAGCAGAGTTGCATGCACAGGTGAGAGTGATACAGGTGTGGCCTTCTTAGCATCTGGTCGTCGTGTCTGCTCTCGTTTCTCATCCACATTGCGAGCGTCTGAAGCTCGGTAGCCTTCTACCGATTTGATCAATGCCAGTTCCTGAGTAGACAAGTATCCTGCCTTGGCTGCCATTTGGCAGTAGACTTTGATGGTGGCAAGCCTGACGTTGACCGAGCCCAAAGCATAACCTTGCGTGAGTTGCCATCGGTTAAAAGCTTCGACCAGTCCCCACGTGACCATGTTCCACTTTGCTAGGTCATAGCCCATTCCCTCAACATGGTGTCCTGCACTGGCAAGAAACTGCTCGAATAGTGCTATATCTGCTCGTTGCCTTCGTAGTGTCTGGCTACTCTTACGGGCTTGATAATCCTGCAAAACTGACTGTTGAGCAATCTGGTTTGCAACCTGACCAATGTCTGAAGAGTTGGGTTGAACCGTCACGACGTCATGACAAGTTATTTGTGGAATGAGAGACTGTTGTGAGTCATCCATGGGGGTATTTATCCTTTCACTGTCTTGTTGATTATCTTAAATAATCAACAACTTTTACTCAGCAGTTTAAGCTATATAGCTCTACCTGTCAACCAAGTTTCTCGTCTATCTGGTCTAATCTATGCTATACTTGAAGTTATGATAAACGAGCTTGTCATAACTTACAGGAATGTATACCCATGACCAAGAAAATCAACCGATTTGAAGATTGGGTGACTGCTGAGAAAGCGGCTGAACTACTCAGTGACAAAATGGGCTTCCCGATAGCGTCCCGATACGTCCGACAACTGGCAAAATCGAAGCGTCAACCAGTGCGTACTCAGTCACTCGGGTATCACCAGCTCTACCACAAAGAGGACATTCTGGCTTGCACAGTCAGGCAGAAGATGATAAAATAAGAGCAGAAAGGATATTAGCA
>CBJMBI010000589.1:0-2926 GCA_966427955.1 uncultured Ktedonobacterales bacterium | reverse complement strand
TTTCTCAATTTCTTGTGCATGGAGACTCATCCCGCAACCGGGATAGGGCACCTGACGTTTACTATATCATATAGTAGTATTCATGACAATTGGCGCAGCCTTATCGAAGAGCTTTGGCGTTTGTCCCCAAGTCCTAAACGAAGTTCACAAAGTACCTCCCAAGATTCCAATCTTACCTTGTCTTGGCTCCATGAACAAGAAAGAAAGGCTCTTAACCATCAATTCAAAAGACAAATCAAAGGTTGGTGTGATATTGCTAATAAAGGGCAGCATGATAAAGATGGGTGAGGAATATCGTGATATGCGTAAAAAAACAACAGAGTCAATGGGAATTTCTGATTGCTAATCAAGCAAAAGAGATAACAATAAGTCAAAGCAGTAATAGAGAGTCTATGCCAGCGCGTCACGGACAGACCTCGTTCAGGGATAGCCTTGGGAGTTCCTAGTTGAACTCTTAGCGTAACACCTATTGGGTTCCCCGTTGGGGCCATTGCTCAGGTCAAAAAATAGGCTCAAGACCCCGGCAATTAATGCCGGAGGGTCTCGAAGCGATCGTCTTTCTTACGAGGTCTAAAATATAAGCGAATACCTGTACCACGAAAGCTAAATTCTTCACGCAACCGATTCTCCAAGTAGCGCTCATAGGAAAAATGCACAGCTTGGCTATCATTGACAAAAAAGACAAAGGTAGGTGGGTTAACCTGCACCTGAGTAGCATAGTAAAGTTTTAGAGGCTTATGGCGCATCACACTGGGATCATGATGCCGGATTGCTGCTTGCACTACTTCGTTGAGGCGTGCTGTGGGTATGCGTAGATAGCGCATCTCGGCTATTTTGATTGCCGTTTCAAGGATTGATTTAACGTGATAGCCAGTTTTTGCAGATGCGAAGACAATTGGGGCATAGGGAATGAATTTGAGCCCTTCAGCGATGATTTTGGCATAGGCTTCCGCGCTGGCAATCTCTTCGTCTGGATGTGGGAATTGGCCGGCACGCTCGGAACGACGTTGTTCCTGTGCGAGATCCCATTTGTTGACTACGACAATAACACCTTTGCCCATCTCATGAATTGCGCCAGCAATATGAGTATCCTGTGCAGCTAGTCCTTCGCTGGCATCGATGAGTAACAGGGCTACATCACAGCGTTCGATAGCACGATTAGAACGCAAGACGCTATACTTTTCAACGCCTGGCCCAATGCGACCACGGCGACGAATACCGGCTGTATCAATCAGCCGCAATTTGTGTCCTTCAAACTCGAGTTCAGTATCGATAGCATCGCGTGTAGTGCCAGGAATATCACTAACGATTGCACGTGGTGTACCCAAGATAGCATTGAGTAGCGAGGATTTGCCGACGTTAGGACGACCTACGATAGCGATACGAGGAACATTTTCATCTTCTTCCTCCTCCAAATCTTCAAGAGGAGGCAGTTTCTCAACGATACAATCCAGCAGATCGCCAGTGCCGGTCCCCTGGATTGATGAAAGGACAATGGGTTCACCCAGTCCCAAGGAATAAAACTCAACGGCATCCATACGACGTGCAGCGGAGTCGGCTTTATTTGCGGCCAAGATGACAGGTTTGTCTGTGCGGCGTAGCAAATCTGCAACTTCTTCATCGGTGCCAGTGATGCCAGAACGAGCATCAACCATAAAAACAATCACATCAGCTTCTTCGATAGCAAGCTGAGCTTGAGATTTGACATGATTCATCAAGTCACCGGGTTGTCCATTCAGACCTATCTGGCCAGCAGGAATGCCTGAGCCCAGTTCGAGACCACCGGTATCGATCAAGGTAAATTCTCGGCCATTCCAATCTGTATCGCCATAGAGACGGTCGCGGGTGGTCCCTGGCATATCCTCAACAATGGCGACCCGTTCGCCGATCATGCGATTAAAAAATGTGGATTTGCCGACGTTAGGTCGGCCAACGATGGCTACAAGTGGCTTCATATGCCCCTCACCACCCCTTTCCTTTGGCTCATTGCGGACACGATAAATTGGGTCCGCAGTTGTCACCAGAACAATTCAGATACCGAACGCCCATCGTGGATGCGGCTGATCGTTCCTGCAAATAACTCAGCTACAGAAAGTACAGTCATATTAGGCAGAAGCTTTGGATCAGGAGAAGGAATCGTATCTGTAATAATTATCTCCTTGATAGATGCATTTTTTAGACGCTCGATGGCTGAACCGGAGAGGACAGCGTGTGTGGCACAACAATAAATATCACGTGCTCCATGTTTACGAACAACACGTACTGCCTGCGTCAATGAGCCAGCAGTATCAATTTCATCATCGACGATCAGTGCATCACGACCCTCAACATTGCCAATGATACCCATGGCTTCGGTCATGCCATTATTACCCAAACGACGTTTCTCAACGACTGCCAAAGGGGCATTAAGACGGTCAGCCAGCATACGAGCTTTCTTGGCAAAGCCTTCATCAGCAGAAACAACCGTAAAATTTTCCAGCCCTTTTTGTGAGAAGTAACGTGCTTGAATAATTTGCGCTGTTAGTTCATCGACTGGAATATTGAAAAAGCCCTGGATCTGTCCTGCATGCATATCCATCGTCAAGACACGGTCGGCGCCTGCAACTGTAAGACAGTCGGCAATCAAGCGAGCGGTGATCGGAACGCGTGGCTGATCTTTTTTGTCCGTTCGGCCATAGGCATAATAAGGAATAACAGCTGTAATTCGCGCAGCAGAAGCACGCTTAAAAGCATCAATCATGATCAATAATTCCATAATTGAGCGATTAACAGGTGAGCTGAATGGTTGAACCAGGAAAACATCTTGGTCACGCACATTCTCATTGACTTTGACAAAGATATTTTCGTTACTGAACTGGAAAACATCGGCATCACCAAGTGGAATACGCAAATGTCGGCAGATGGCAACAGCCAAAGGACGGTTTGC
>CBJMBI010000588.1:0-2927 GCA_966427955.1 uncultured Ktedonobacterales bacterium | reverse complement strand
TTCTTGGTAAATCCCTGACTGAGGCTCTAATACCAAGAACTAATGCTCATAGCGGCTGCCATGGCCTTTCATCTGGGTTTGCTACAATTCGTTCAGGTTCATCTAATCCGATATCCACAATAGGGGGACTGTACTCGTAGAAAAACAGCTTAGACATTCGGTACATGTTCCATGGAACAGAGAAAAAGGTCTCTTCTGAGTTGTTTGGATGGTCTCGTTTGAACTTGTGTCCATTCAGCTCAATTTGTTTAATCCAAGGATAGAGTTCACGGGTTTTTGCTAATCCAATGGAGAAGATGTCACCGCCTGGGTGATCCATATAGGCTTGAATTGTCCAGTGAGGGAACATATACCCATCATCGCTATGCTCAATAGCCTCCACCCGTTTATCGTATTCAGTACGAGCATTGCTAGGTCTGCCCTCTCTTATGGTGAACGTTCGGTAGTTTTTCTTCCATTGGACTCGGAGAGCAAAGCCCCTCATCACTGGACGCCAAACCTGAAGCCCATCATAGCCTGCGATTTGGTCAAGGTAGCGATAGGCAGAGAGTCCGTCTAGTTTAGGGAAGACCTCAAATTTGCCTCCCCCAAAATCTTTGCAATGCTTGGAGAGGAGGTGAAGAATTCTATGAGCATCTCGAATACCGTTTTCGTTGTCTCGTTCAACATCCCTACTAACCATTGATCACCTCACAGCCTCTCGTCCTTGCCAACTCTGCCATTTCTGGAGAGCGTTCACACCCGCTAGCCACACGTCCTAATCTGTGAGCCGCTAGGAGGAACGTTCCGGTCCCAGTGAAGCAATCAATGACTCTATCCCCTGGTCTGGTGCTATGCCTGATTAACTGCTCTGCCAACTCCATTGGTTTTTGCCAAGCATGATATCGGTCACCTTGACGCCCATCGGGTGCATTGATGTCCTGAGCACTGAACTGCTCTGTCATGATTGGGCAATCTATAGGTGGTGCCTCTTTACCCTTGAAATATAGAATTGCTTGCCAGTTCAGTTTGTAGTCATATTTTGGTGAAGGGCCTAGCGTATTGCGGTATGACCAGACAAGGACCTGAGCAACTGGTAAACATCCTTGCACATTTAGATAGGCTTTAAGCTCATGAGGATAGGCCCCAATGCAGACATAGGCCCTACCAGTAGGTTTGACTTTGGAGAGCGCAAGAGAGAGCCATGCATTTGCAAATGCTTCGATATCTTCAACATCGGTAGAGTAGGGAGGATCCGTAATCAGCAGATCACACGGCTCTTGCTCAGGTAGCCATGTCTCCCAGGACGATAGTGTTACTTTGGGTTTGGTTGGTGCTGCTTGTACTTGTGCCTCTTGCTCTTCTTTCTTTATCTCAAGAATAGCGGCTTTCCCTGTCTTTACCTCGTTGTTTGCCAGTTTATGCAATGCTGTAAGTAACTGGTCTTCTGGCAAACTGATAAGCTTATAAGCAGCATCCGCACTTCTGTTTAGTTCAGTTTCTAGGGTTTGTGCCTCTTCCGTTTTGCCATCATCATTCAATCTCTTAACAACAGCATTAACTTTGACAACCTTGTCAGCAGTTGTCGCCTTGAGTCCAGCATCATTAGCTGCTTGGTTCCTAGACTGAGAAACTGGTTTCTTTTTAGAAGCATTAGACGTGCTAGTGATTTTTTTTGTCTTTTGCGGTGAACTTTCAGTCAAATTTGGCTGAAAGTATGCATTATTTGTTTGTATTTCATCTAATTTGGTCGGCCTGTTGCCTTGTGATTGTTTCGCTTTCTCTTTGTATACCTCTAGCCATACCTCATACTCACGTCCCCTTTGGGCTGTGGTTTTATCTCGGTAGACGTTGGCAATCAAGAGAGCCTCTAGCTCCTCTAACTCGTCAGCGTAGGTTCGTCTCTCAACAGGGATCGTAGACCATCCTAGGGACTTTGCGGCTTGCCAGCGTCTATGTCCACTTATGATCCGGTTATTCTGGGTGATAACAATGTTGTAGTCTAACTTGCCTTTTTCTTGTATTTTCTTGGCAAGTTCAGAGATATCCTCATTAAATCCATAAATACTCACATTGCGAGGATGTGGCTGTAGAAGGTTGATATCTATCTGCTCTATAACTACATTGGTTGGTACAATCTCAACTGCCATACTCTTATCCTCCTAATGCTAATTATCGCTATCTTCTGGCAACAGATCGTCTAGTGTCCTCACGTCCCCTATGCGTACTGCAAACAGGACAAATATGGTGATAACTGTAAGCTGGTATAGTGCTGCTGTGATCAAGATATCTACGTCAGTGAGTCCTAATAGCCACTCGAATACGTTCATGGGTGTGTACCCCCTATGACGAGAGCGGCAATGGCCAGGATCGTAACATGAGCAACTTGGTCACCCCACAAAGCCACGTGTAGCGCTACAGGTCCTTCCGTTGTTTGCCTAAAGAACTTTCTCCATAGCTGTAGCGGGCCTCTCGTATCAATCCAGAAATGTGTAGCAGCAATGGCCAGTGCAATTAGAGGCGGGAAGATGAACAAGAGCCCAATAAAGTGAATACCGCTATGTACCCATGCAGCCAGATGAAAAGGAGATACTTTATTTCGTGCCATCCAATCATTTTGCAATATCCAATCGCAAAATAGGTGAATTGCTATCCCAAATGTTAAAAGTCCTGTTGCATAAGGAGTAACAGTTATCATTCATCCACTCTCTTTCTAAGACGGTATATCGTCTTGTGTGCAAGTCTGAGGCGTGAGTGTGCTGGGCTCTGGCAACCTGACCAGGATTTGGCCGAGTGTGAGGTACTCAATGGTGTCCTGCCTCTTGTAGGTGAGCGAGTCTTCAGCCACTTGTAGAATGTTCATCCGGTCCTGTATGACCTTCCTGAGTATGACCAGCTCTTTGAGGCTGTGCAGTTCGAGTGTGGTGTTAATCATGTGTGGTAACAGG
>CBJMBI010000587.1:0-2944 GCA_966427955.1 uncultured Ktedonobacterales bacterium | reverse complement strand
TGCATCCAACGTGCTTGCTCCCAGCCGAGGTGAGCATGGCTGTTCAGCAGACGAAGCAAAGGATACAAGGGATGCCAATCAACGACACTGATCGTCGCTGGATCCAAGAAGATATGGGAGCAGCAAGCCAATGGGGCTGCTAGTGCGGCGCAAAGCAATGCTTTAATCACTCCAACATGTGAGACAAGGACGATTGCTTGTTCAACATGCACTTGAGACAGTTGCTCAACCATTGTTAGCACACGCTCGTAGATCATAGCAATACTCTCACCGCCCGGAGGCGCAAGATTAGGATCGCGCTCCCATGCCAACAACTGCTGCTCATCTTGTGGGCTACGGGCAAGCACTTCTGCTCGGCTCATTCCTTCCCAGCTCCCGAAACTTCCTTCGACAAGACTACTCAGAATTTGCACTGGTAATGCATGTTTAGAAGCTATTGACTGAGCAGTACAATAGGCACGTTGTAAAGGACTACTATATACTGCCGCAATGGGTAGCCCAGATAAAGCTTCAGCGAGCTGATCTGCCTGTAGACGTCCATGTTCAGATAGTGGATAATCGCCTATTCCAATGTAGCGAAACTCGCGGTTAAGAAGCGTCTCTCCATGGCGAACCAGAATAAGACGTGTTCTAGGGATTGTCGAAACCATAATTGTAGGCTATCATATAGATAGTCTGATGGCAATAGCCTATCTAGCGGCAAACGATTTTTATGGCTCGATCTTTCAAAGAAAGGATTCTTTTCTGCTATGCTGCATATTTCCTTAAGAACAATTAATGTTGCAGATGTTTTACAGCCAGGTAATGTCATTGCCTGGTTGCTTGTTGGACTAATCGCCGGAGCATTTGCTGGTTTGGTAGTACGAGGACGTGGTTTTGGCTGCATAGGTGATATCGTCATTGGGCTTATTGGCTCCTTGATAGGTGCTATTCTTGATAGTTCCCTGGATTGGGGCCAGCTACATTTCTGTGGTAGCGTGTTCGTCTCATTTCTAGGTGCTGTCATTCTGGTCGCAATACTGGAATTCCTAACAGGTGGCTTTGATAAGAGAAGGAAGAACTAGCAGGTCGAGTCAGCAAGCTGCCAGCGAATTTTATCTGCATTGCGTACAATGCGCTCCATAATAGTGCGTTTCAGTCGATAAACTTCCTCCTTGTCTCTAAACTCATCGGAGCAATAGCGGACGATTTCACGTGGCTTGAGATTACAATGGAAGTGCAAATAAGCTACGCGGCGCTCTCGTTTGCCAAGGAGAACATTACTGATCGTTTTCCACAATTCATCTTCATGATAGCGATCTTCCACCTGTGGTTCGTTGGGATGACCATAATCTGGCATCCTCTCAAGATTAGGACGCACATAGGCACGTAGTGTATCCATAATCGCACAATGTAAGCAAAGCCGTAAGTAGCAGAGTGCTTCTCCCAGGCTGTTAAATTTCAACTTCTGATCGGCTGCTGCCTGCCAAAAACGTCTGAAGGCATCATCCACATAATTCTGCTCTACCTCATAGCGCAGTGCCGCCTCGCGATGTGAGTGGCGTGCTAGCCACATATGCACATGCTCGCTAAATAATTGTGATAATACTATCCAAGCCTCATTATTCCGTAGAACAACAGCACGCCGTAAAATCTCTAGACAATAGCTATCATCGCTTGGTTCATTACGCCGATATTTTCTAATCTCCTGAGCACTAGATGCTGTGAGGTCCGCCAAGCTCAATTGAGCAAGAGGTTTGTTTACCATACTGGTACTCATAGTTCTTTCCCTCTCATGGTGAGTATGAAGGATGGGAGAATGAATTTTTATACTACGATCATAATCCATAGACGCAAAAATTTGCTTTGGACCAAAAAAAGTTAATAGCATTTCCTGCTTCTTTGTCGGAAAACAGATTGACTTTTCTCTCTACATACTAATCATATGCTGTCCACTCACAAGATACTATGTCCTATGTCACATTTGCGTAGTGAACTATGACATGATCACACTTGTTGTGGTACCTGAGACTAGATGGGATCAAACCTTCCCTCTTTTTCTATAGACAAAATCCTTTCCATTGCCTTATAATTACAATAGTAATTGTTGATCATATTATCAGAGAAAATCTACAAGTACCCTAAATTAATGGAGAAAGAAAAATGAGCAGAGAAACAGATGCTTTGTGCAAAATAGCAGAAGAGAAGGGTATCAATATTCTGTATGCAGTAGAGTCTGGTAGCAGAGCTTGGGGCTTCGCTAGCCCTGATAGTGACTACGACATCCGCTTTATTTATGCTTATCCAAGCCGGGAATACCTACGCATTGATCAACCACAGGATACCATCGAGCGCATGGAGGGGGACCTTGATCTCGTAGGATGGGATATTTTCAAAGCCTTGCGTTTGCTCAGGAAATCAAACCTATCTCTCATGGAATGGCTATTCTCTCCCATAGTGTATATGGAAGTTGTGTCACACATCGAACAGTTACGAGAGGTTGCAGCAGTGTATTACTCGTCTTCTGCTGTATTTTACCACTATTCAAGGATGGCATATCTGCATTACCGCCAAGACATTGCAAACAAGATTGCGGAGGGGAGAACGGAAGTTTCCCTCAAGAAATATCTCTACGTTGTCAGGCCTATTGTTGCCCTACTTTTCCTTGAACAGCATCAGGTACTGCCACCAACAAACTTCCTTGAAGCTCTGCGAGAAGTCGAGTTGCACAATGACATCCGCAAAGCGATCCTTGAGCTTGTTGAGAAGAAACAAGCAGGATTTGAGCTAGGGACGGAGAAGCCTATTCCCATCCTTAATGCCTTTGCAGAGGATCACCTCAATAAATGGATACAACATAAGCCTGAAAAGCATGGGAAGCGTCATGGTTTAAAAGAGCTTGATGATATTGTCCTTGCCATTCTTGAGGGGCAATAAAGCATTAGATCATGGAGTATTGGCCAGA
>CBJMBI010000586.1:0-2946 GCA_966427955.1 uncultured Ktedonobacterales bacterium | reverse complement strand
GCAAGGTGTATAAAACTGCTGATGAGGGGAATATTTGATGCAAGATCTCTCAGAAAGTTTGGCGAAAAAATCCCTGCGAAGTCATTCATTGCACATCCCCACCGACTCATTGGGGCAACTATTCCGCGATACGATCCCACGGATTCACCGGGAATCTGGTAGGGGACTGGGAAACCATTGACGAGAGATCTGGGAAAGGGTTGTTCAGTATGCAGTAAGGTGATTGCTGTGGTGAAACTGTTTTCTAAATGGATGAGCATCTGGACCAATGTGAAACTGACAGCCACGGCTGCCCCTCCCAAGAACACGCGTGGTAGCCCTTCAAGTGCGCCTGCATACCGGAAAGTAGATGCTCCCAACATGATCTCGTATCCTAACAACAAGATCGATGGTATGATTAATACGAACCCAATGGCCTCCATATACTTAAAGAGGGTGGTGACTGGTTGGAATGCATAGGTATCTGCCGCATAGGTAGCGATAAAACGTCCTGTATCGCCTGACAGCCAGTCTCTACTAATGACAGCCTCAGAGACAAACTCACGACCTCTAATAATTATATCTGAACAAGGAAAAAATGCATTTTGTTGGGTCCTTAAACCTACTGGAGACACTTTTTTTTCTGCCCTAGAGGCACTCACTGCACTAGCAATATTTACTGGTAAGAGGAGACTAAGTAATAACAATGCCAAAGCACTGAACCCGAGAAAATATAACCGCTTGTGCCTCATTCTCTTCTCCAAAATTGTATCTATATCTCATACTGTTTGTGCTAATTAATCATCATCAAGATTTCTGCTGAATGCAGATCTTGTCATGGATAAGTACAAACAGCAATCGTTCCGTAGACACTTCTGAGGGTACAGTAGCATTTAGCGCTTCCCTCGTCAAGAGAGATGGAGGGACAATTTCCTACAGAATGGTTGCATGTAATACCATTAAAATCGTAAGTAATTTTTATCTTAGCTAGTAAAATGGAAAATCATAGTCTATCTTTAAAAGATTATTGTAGTTGTTAAAGCATAGGATATTGAATTTCTCCCTCAATTAATATATCATCTCCTATGATCTGGCTTCGCATATTTTGCAAGTGTAGGGCGGCTTTCATTAATGCCAGTCCGTGCCCTTGTATTGGAGAGGGAGCATTACTCCCGCCAACAAGCTTTGGAGCAATAAATGCTACTACATAGTCAATCAAAGACTGGTCAAAGGCACTGCCAAGGAGATGAGCGCCCCCTTCCATTAACACATGCATAATACCCCTTTGTCCCAGAGCATCCAATGCTGAGTTTATGTCAATATGTCCTTGGCTATCAATAGCCACTTGTATCACATCAATACCACGTTCCTGTAGGAAGAGATACTGCTCACGATCACAATTCTCACCAACTACCACGCATGTTCTCGCATGATCACTAGTCTGGAGCAGATTTAAATGATTGGGCAAAAGTCCACGCGAGGCTAGTATCACACGTAAGGGGCCCTGGCGAGGTGTACGTTGATAAGTCCTTTGTTCAGGGGTCAGTCTGACTGTCAATTGTGGATTGTCTATGCGAGCAGTCTCAGAGCCGATGATAATGGCATCAACGCGATCGCGGAGATTATGAACCCACACGCGGGCGGCTGGGCCACTAATCCAGTAAGCATCCTTTGTACGAGTTGCCAGTTTCCCGTCCAGTGTCATGGCCCACTTTGCAGTAACATAAGGACGCTTTTTGGTAATCAAAGTAGCAAAGGGGCGGATGAGTTCATGAGCTTCCTGAGCTTCAATTCCTGTGACTACCTCAATACCTGCTGCACGCAGTTGGTCTATGCCATGTCCACAAATCATCGGATGAGGATCGGATACTCCCACAATTACGCGGCGAATGCCAGCATCAATAATGGCATGAGTACATGGTGGAGTATGAATAGTTATGCAACATGGCTCAAGGGTCACATATAGATCTGCACCATGGGCCGCAGGTCCTGCTTCACGCAATGCATGGACTTCAGCATGTGGCCCATAGGGTGGGGATGTTGCTCCTTGCCCTATAACCACCCCATCACGTATGATAACTGCTCCAACAGGTGGTCGAGGACTGGTACGTCCCTCAACGGTATGTGCGCACTTAATAGCCAGTTGCATTGCTTCTCTATCATCCATCATTAATATCCTTCCAACCGAAAAGTCTTAAAAAAATCCTTGCTGGGGACCTATCCTCTGGGGGACTATCCCGTTCATGGAACGGGGGGAAGCTACAGGAAGAGTTCAGGCGGCAATCCAGGTGGCACGTAAGTTTGCACTTCGGGGTCATCTAGAGATGGTCTCTTAACTTCAATAGTCAACTGTTTTGGCTTGCTCTTAAGTACTGATACTTCCCTTTGCTTATTTGCAAATACCACTTGCTGTTGCCCTCGATTGCTTTCAAGCCCCTTTTCATTTGCTCGCCTTCGGCGAGAAATTCGGATACTGATAATAGTCAGGAGAGTTCTGAGAATTGGGAAGATAAACAAGATCACAGCCAACAAACCTAGGCAAAGCCAGACGACAGGTGATCGGAAAATGAGTGCTATCACCAAAAAAACAAAGCCTACAAAGATAACACCTATTATGAGTGATATCCACTCCTCGAGTGTATCTAGCAGCATACGAGAAGATCTCCTTCATCAACGCATACGGTAACACTATAGAAAAATCACAGATGATACAGAAAACTCAGTCAATGATATCTGGCTCAGGCTCTGGGTGGATCTTGCCGTCCTTGCGTTCTTGGGCTAAGAGAAGTCTTTCATTTCTCACCTCACTCCACTAATCTTGTATATTACCACTCGATATTTATTATATATCTATATTTCTAATTGTATCAAGTTTTGTCAATGCAAGTACTATGGGGGAAGCAGAACACTATATCCTTCAAAGCTTTCCCAGGCGGTGCCGTTCGTTCCCCGCACCCATCAAAATAC
>CBJMBI010000585.1:0-2958 GCA_966427955.1 uncultured Ktedonobacterales bacterium | reverse complement strand
GAATTTAGAAAGCCATGTAGCTTTTTCAACGAGATTATGTTATACTTACTACAAGAGGTTATGTGCTTACATAGGTCATTGTGGTTTGACTGACTGATTCGTCGGTTCTAAACCGTAACTTCGCCAGATGTTTGAGCTTGTTGTAAGCAAGCATTTTACATTTTTCTGAGGCATATTTTTGCCCAAAATCAAACTTGATACATAACCTCGTCCAAGAGCATCCGAGCGCAGAATATGGTTCATCTCTCTCTAAAAACCCGATGGTGTGCCCAATTTTAGCGGGTAGATGCATCAAGGCAGCGCACTTATGCGTCAGCATGAGATCTACACGTTGCTGCATCGTTAAAAGGCAGCAGAAAAGCGCCAGCCAAAGCGTTCATCTCTGGTCTCCTTATATTTTTTAATGCATGTGGAAAGGGTGGGTTATTTACATGGTACAACAAGCGTCTATATCTCGTGGTCGCTCGAAACTTTTTTGGGGAGTTCTGTCATTAATGGTTGTTCTCTCATTTACTCTCGTTGCATGTGGAGGATCAAACAATCCATCGACCGGGACTGTCTACATCAACGCGAAACCAGGAGAGTTGAATGGTCAGGACGCCCCTCAGCTAGATAAATTTTGGTTTTCCAATTCGAAAACTAACCAGACATTTGCAACCAGTTATAGTGCTAATCTCGCTCCAGGGGGTACAGTCACATGGATCAATGAGGGGGACGACCCTCAAGAGCTGACTGTAACTGGTCCTAACAACTATAACACTTCTCGTACAATAGCAGCAGCAGGACAGGGTGCATCCACTACCTCAATACAATTGCCTACTGCGACAGGAGATTACACATTCATAACCAATCCCACTAATGCTCCCAAGAGGGACGGCGCAAGAGGTGGAATCATCCATGTAGGGTAGGACGAGTTTCTCTCCGACAAGTTTTTCTACAGGCTGGAACATTTTCATAAGAGCTTGCTTCTGTTGAACTCAATCCACCAAATGGCAAAGGGAGACAGATACCTCCAAGCAAGCGTATGAGAAAGGTTCCTGCCTGCATTCTAGAGTTCTGATCTCTCCCCATTTTTCCCACCCGCAACACCCAATAGTTGGTAGAACATCCCATGCAGGTTCACTTGACAGACCTCCCTCTTTCTCCCTACAATAGCCTCAAATGCTACTTCAGGAACAGGAACAGACTCATGACAAATCAAGTTGGACAACATATTGATGACTATCGTCTCATCCGCCTCATTGGGACAGGTTCATTCAGCGAAGTCTATTTGGGTGAACATATTGTTGATCGGACCCTGGTAGCAGTAAAGATGCTCAATGTGAACCAGGAGAACTGGAAAGAGTTTGTCAAAGAGGTGGGTACCACCTTTCGCCTGAAGCATCCTCATATTGTTAATCTGTTGGCTTTTGGTATGAGCCCAGATGAGATTCCCTATTTGGTGATGGACTATGCTCCTAACGGCACACTCCGCCAACGTCATCCCAAAGGCACACGTCTCCCGCTTGACACTATTATCTCCTATCTCTCGCCTCTGGCTCAGGCTCTACAGTATGCACATGATCGAAGAGTCATTCATCGCGACGTTAAGCCAGAGAATGTCCTCATTGGACAGGATGGGGAGATCTTGCTCAGCGATTTTGGCATAGCTGTCACAGCCCCTATTGAACAGTCACTCAAGACTCAGAACCAGGGAGGAACCATTCCTTACATGGCCCCAGAGCAGATCCGCGGCAAGCCCCAACCTGCCAGCGATCAGTATGCCCTAGGGATTATGGCCTATGAATGGCTCTGTGGGATTCGCCCATTTCAAGGAAGCACCATGTGGGAGATTATCGACCAACACCTCTTTCAATCTCCCCCCTCATTACGCGAGATGTTGCCAGATCTTCCTCCAATGGTTGAGGCATGTATTCTCAAAGCACTGGCCAAAGATCCATGCGATCGCTTTGCTACGGTACAAGAGTTTGTGACCACGTTGGAGCTGGCCTGCCATGGAGAAACTATCTTAAAGCCGCTGGCAGACAAGATAGTCTCGATCAACGCTTCGCAGGAAAAGGAAACACAATCGACACAGATGATGGATACCACCATCCAGCCTTCCACGCCTCCTCCTGCACCTCAGAGTGATCCCAAACAGCACAGGAAGGGGATTGTCATCATTATTCCATTTCTGCTGCTTCTGCTATCTGGTAGTATCCTCTACGCTTTTGTGGGATCACCATTATCTGCAAATCGGGAAAACGTCGGCAACAAGCTAGGCAAAGTCAAACAGCCATCACCTACGGCAAGGGAAATCGTCACTCCAACGGTAGATAGCCAAGCGACCACGGCCGCACAACAAGCCATTCTAGCTACACAAACCATGGCCGCACAACAGGCCATTCTAGCCACACAAACTGCCGCCGCCGAGGAAATTGCAGCCACACAAACTGTTCTTGCTCAGATGACAGCGACCGCCCAGGCATCTACGCCACAGGGACTATACCGCACAGTGACTAGCCAGCCACCCTCCTTCAGCGATTCCTTGGCGGCACAGAGTCCACGGAGCTGGAATTCTACCTCAACTTGTGCCTTTAGTGATGGAAAATATGTCATTAGTACTCCAGCAGGCCATTTTCAGCCTTGCTACGCCGTTGGCACAAACCTGTGCAATCTGGGCTATCAAGTCCAGATGACCACACTTGCCGGCGATGGGGGAGGCTTGATTTTTCGCTATGCCAACAACAATGAATATCGTCTCCGCGTCGGTTCCGATGGCACCTATGATCTGGTTAATGCTTCTTATACTGTTACTGGCGGTAGCAGCAAAGCGATTCATCGGGGGATAAATGCCACAAATCGGCTGACCATCATCGCACAGGGTAGCAAAATTTACTTGTATATCAATTCACAATACGTCACAAGCACTATCGACACAGCCGCCAGTTGCGGTGCTATTGGTCTGATGGCCGTAGG
>CBJMBI010000584.1:0-2975 GCA_966427955.1 uncultured Ktedonobacterales bacterium | reverse complement strand
CGACGATGGAGCAGGTTGATGAGAGATTGCAGGTGCCGATTAAGGTGGAGATGAAGGTGGGGAGGAATTGGTATGCGGCGGAGGTGATGGAGTGATCTGGGGGCGTAATTCTCTTTTTGCCTGCAATGACCACTCCATTGAGGCAGTTACTAGTTCTCCAAATATTGACCAAACCGCATAAAATAATCCTTCATATTCTTAGGATTAACAACTACTTGAATGAGGGAACCTTCCTTATAAGAATTGGTTAACCGTGTAATACCTACTGTTGATCGAAATTCATGTTTTTTGCGTGTTTGAGGATTTGTCCATACAGCTGTGATGGCAAATCGATCAGGCTGCGGAGGACTTCCTCCACGATAATAGCCTGCTATGAATCTTTTCTTTGTTATCTTCGCTGTAACAACTATACCATGGTTACGCAGTCTTCTAGATTTCCGAATATTACTAATGACGGTCGAGATAATAATGATAAATCCGACTGCAACGATTATGGTCATCATTTCGTCCTCCTTAGGTTTGATTGTGTAAAATGAATGTATTTAAGAAGCTTGATAGTGTTTTTGATAATAATATCAAGCTTCTTAGCAAAATACTATGAAACGTTATGAAAACCAGTACTTGTCCAACATTCTCCTTGTTTGTTATAACTGTGTACTGAGTCAACTTGCCCTCTTGCAAGGGAGATTATCCATCCGCACTCGAAGGTAGTAATTTTGTCGTTTGGATTGCCTGTTACCTGAATATAAGGCTTTCCATCTTTGTCTTTCGGAACATTGTCCTTGGTTAGTGCTTCCTGCTCTGATATGGGAAAGCCGAGCCAACCGTTTTCACGATCCAAGCTTGTCCAAGTTTGATAGATGTCACCGTAGACTGCATGAGCAAATGTATCTCCTGTCCTCCAGAAGATTGCCCCATTTTCAAAGAAGTTGTATCTCCCTTTTTGCTTGCCAGCCCATTCCTCATCGCTAGTAGGTGCGCCCAATGATCCGTTCATTAGCCCTGTTGCCTCATACTCATCAAGAATAGAACCATAAACAGCATGAGGACCTGTCCAAATCCTCGCCTCTGGGCTTGTCCACCCATAACAATCATCCTTCCCAACGGTATGTGTGTCACACGTCTGAGCTATAACAGAGTAAACAGCATCAGGCTGGAATATCTGAAGGCTATAAGAGTGGAAGCGGCTATCGTTGTCTTCCTGCCTCCAGTCTCGAATAAGGGTTGGATTTTCTATCTTGTAACGTATTTGAATCTTATCGTGCCTATGTCCAGCAGTTGTCGAGTCAACTAGCACATGTGTTCGAGATGAGTCTAGAGAAAGAGTAATACAAGGGTCAGACCCTTCATTACAGTTTGGCACTACCATTCGCATACTTTTTGCTTTTGCATATGTAGGAGATATAAAACATCCAAACACTACAATGACAATTACGAAGATTGTCGCTTGTTGAACCATATTTTTTACTATAAGGTGCAATCTCTGAAGCATTCGCTTCTCCTTTCCTTGTAGGTCACTAGCAAGCTCACACCAGAATTAGTTGCTTGTGTGAAAGGGCATGGACAGGTACTCACTGAGCAGGTCGCAACTGGTGTTGCGGTCGTCAGCATATCCAAATGTGCGCACATAACACAGTTGGTGTGCATATTCTATATGCGATTGAGTAGTGAGGTCCCGATCAAGGCCACCCGAAAATCTTCTTGATGATCCCTTTTACCACGTCTATCGCAACTGACAACCCCAAATCTTTCAGAAATTTTCTAAACCATCCTTCCTGCTTATGCCTCTGTGCCTCTTCAGCTTCTCGACGAATTCGTTCATTAATAGCTCTCTCACGCCTTACAGCTGCTATAATTTCATCATCTGAATAGTACGACATAAACCTCTCCTATATGTTTGTGCGTTTAAGGTCGAAAATCACTCTACCTTTAGCTTCGTCTAAAACAACCACATTACAATATGTCTTCGCACGTTCAAAAGGCATCCTCTCAAGCTGGCTATTATCATAGAAGTTACTAAATCGAGCTATCGCATCAATCCCCAACTTGTCAATTATGATCCTCATTAACAACGCAAGGTTAAACCTAAACAGCGATGAGCAAGCAATAACACGGTGGTTATCTGCTAATCTCTCAAAAACCTCCGTATACTTGGGGTAACTTTGTTTCAATTGCTCAAGCATTCTATGATCTAGAACTCCCTTATAGGAGACAATCCCATCTTTATAAGAGAAGCCTTTTAAAGGAAGATCAAGATTCTCACGAGAGTACGTCTGTGCACTTATAAAATCTCTGAAGGGCAGAACGAATACTTCTTGATAATACTCTCCTTTCTGTTCCAGAATGGCTCTTACGTCCGGGTGTGGGACGAAGAATGCCTCACTGCCAAGTTTTGTCAAGATCCATGGAGAAGGTGTTAATACGTCGGCCTTGCTTAATACAAACGTAATCTTATTCAGAAGATTAGCGTATTGTACCTTATCAGAGTCGTCCCTGGAGTTATCCAGTATTTTATGCAGGGAATCAAGGTCGAAGGAGACAGATCTGTTATCGGCATGCATAAGCCATAAAACAATATCACATTCCCTGAGCTTCTCCTTGTAATCGTTTAAATATGTAGCATCTGCATCACGAGCCTCTCCCACCCCGGGTAAGTCATAGAACCAGAGTTCACCTCCAGTTGTTCCCTTAGCCACAACATGCTCAACGTTCATTGTACAAGGGCGAATAGGGTCCGTCTTGAGATGAGTCCCAAAAAGGGCATTGATTAATGAAGACTTACCAACGCCAGTTTGCCCCATAACTGCAACTTTAAGAGGGACTCCTATCTGTTTCTCTAGTTCTTTTCTAAGATCCTCGTACTGCATGTTAGTCGTTCTCCTTGTTATGATTACTTCAGTAGTCTAGGGTATGCATTGCTCAGTACCAGCTACGGGACACATAACCTGACTATGCGGCTCTTCCTGGCTTAAAAA
>CBJMBI010000583.1:0-2979 GCA_966427955.1 uncultured Ktedonobacterales bacterium | reverse complement strand
TTATCGCCTTTCTCCCATATCCGTGCTCGATAGCGTATTTGATGAGGAGTTCTTTTTTGTGTATGCCTGTTTTACTCATGATGTTGGCTATATGTCGATAGAGCGTGGGCATGCTAATGAGGAGGGACTCACTAATAAAAGCATATGTGTGGTGTTCTGCTAGCTTTGCAAGAATTTGTGCTTCTGTTGAGGTTATCGGTCTTGAGCTTCTCATGCTTGTATTTTCCTCTCTAGTGTGGTGGTGAAAGTGGTCAATGTATACACAATTATATGTAATAAAGCAAATTCTGTCTTTACACAAAATTATGTACTTTTGCACGGTCAAATGCTCTCAGCCGTACGGGGAAGCGGGTTTAGGTCAAATCGAGTGCGTCAAAATCTCGTAAACTCGTCATTGTTGTATGGACATATGGTACTCGTTGCGAGTGTCTAGAGGCGTGTACATGTGTAGATGTAGTTGCGTGTGGTGTCATCTTTGACGCCCTCCCTCATTCTTGTGTAAATGTTTTGTGGTGATTTGCATCTTAATAGCTTTTTAATTTTACCCAATAAATAGGGAATTCTCCCTAGATAGAGCGTCAAATATTTGTAAAGAAATGGTAAATATCTTGTGTTCTGGTTGAGGTTTCTCCATAAGGGCATGCTAAAAGCTCGACTGCACGTATGCAAGTCGAGTAAATAGAGGTATTTCTATATTCTAGAGTTCAGGGTCGTCTTGGAAGTCAAAGAGTTCCCACATACGTACCCCTAGGGCTTGTGCCAGTGCCACCAGATTAGCGAATTTTGGAGCGTTTGTCCCTGCCTCCCAAAATCGAATAGTCCGGTCATCCCTCAACCCGATGGCTTCAGCTAGTTGCTCCTGAGTCAGTCCCTTCTTTTCGCGAAGTTCCTTGATCCGTTTGCCAAACAGCTTAAGCTCATCAGGTCTAGACACACAGACTTCTCATTTTCGTTTTGCCCAATGTACCCGAGTTGAGTTTTCAAGACAAGGATGTTTTTTTACCTGTGTGCTATAATAGAAAAATATCTATTTCAAGCAAGATGCCTTATTTGCACAAGAGGGGATGAATGATGCACAACCAAAGTGAGGTGGCTCGACTTAAAGCACAGCTTGACGCCGAATATCAAGCTGCTCGACTGGCCATGCACGGCTATGCTGAGGTAGCACGGCATGAGACAATCACGGCACGGATGGAGAACATGGGCAGGTTGCATGAGGAGCTGAGGCAACTGGTAGGGGATGAGAAAGCTGCTGAAGCACTGGTGAGGGCTCTGGATGGCAGTAAGGCCCGAGCGGTAAAGCCCGAGCCTAGATCTTAACCTACGGTCTTGATCACCCAAAAGTCGTCTGCTAGGTTTTCATCTAGTAAGTACTCATATGGCATCTCACAATAGCCTTGCATGCCCCAAGAGTCTCCCCAGCTATTTCTAATTAAAAACCGTTTTCTGTCATTGAAGTACCCCACGCATAATACCGCATGTCCTCCTAGCAATTGCTCTCCCTTTTGTGGCATGGGAACTATTCCACGTACTGCTACGTCTTGAGTCTCGAAGCTCGAATAGACACTAAACCCAAACACGAACGGATAACCAGATGCCAGACACGCTTGCATCTGTGTGAGGTTCTGCTGTACACGCTGGTAGCTCACGGCACGGTCAAGCTTGGCATCCGTGTAGCATTGCGCAGGCGGCTTCCAGGTAAATCGACCAATGATATACGGCCACTCACTCTCAGGACAAACTCCCTGTTTTGCCACGCTCTTGATCCCGTCTCGTATCTGCGCACCAGAGTCGCTAGAGACGGTATGCTCCATCACGCGCTCATTGAAGTAGATGAAAAGGCGGGAAGGTACGAAGTCTGGCAAGCTTTGCTTATCACGATCAAATTCTAGGGCTGCTGCGATGGCATTAGCTGTACATGAGCCTAGTTCACCTTGCGAGTACACTGGCGGACATCCTGGCCGCAAATCAACATGATCTGGTAACTGACCAGCATACATACCAGGATAGCTTGCTTCGTAGACGTGGTCTCTGTGGTCGGGTAAGTCGTGTATCCAGCCGTAACGTTTCGTCACTCTCATGTAATCCTTTCGAGATAAATTTTTGCACATTATAACATGGTGATGTATGTATGAAAGTGACAACAAAAAAAAGAGCAGGCCGTAACCTGCTCTGTGATGTCCTCCTAAGCCGTCTTCTGCTTCTTTTCTAGCTCTGTGATCTTCCCATTGACTTTGGCTATGTCAGCTCCTGTGGTGAACTCTGCAATCTGGAGCAGGTCCAGCAAAGCTTCCCACTCCTCATCACTCTTAATGACGTCCAAGCTCAACGCTTTCTGCTTTGCTTTCAGAGCTGCATTGTAGAGACCTTGGTTAGCCGCCTTAATGGTTTCATCCTCTTCCTGTTCCTGGATAGAGTATGCAGGAACAGCAGTTTCATGATCAGCTTGCGCCATCTCTTCAGACGTGTACAATCCGCTCATCTCAGCAGGAAAGGCCCGTCTGAACCCAAGGCTTTCTGCACATTTAGCCAACATTACATCAGGCATCTTTGACCAGATTGGACTAGATTGCGCATAGCTGCTGTAACGTGCAACCCCCCAAATCGGATGTTCAAAATCGCTTCTCACAATGCCCACGCGTGCAGCCGCAGGTGGCTCTGGTTTAAGCCATACATCAACCCATTCACCATCAAGCCCACACCATTGGGGACCGAGCTGGCCAGCATACTTGCCTGAACGTTCTGCCATAAGCCTAAACCCGTCTATTGATGTCTGGATAGTCATCTGGCCACCTCTGACCACGGCATAGATTTGTCTGGCCATAGGATTGAGACGATAGTGCTTACAGACTTCTATGAACAACATAAATTGCTCTGGTGTCGTTCCCTTGGCTACTGTTTTGCGAATGAGGTCTAGTTGCTGATTGTCAAACTGCTGTTGAGGGACTAATGTTCTGATGTTATCCATGATCTTTACCT
>CBJMBI010000582.1:0-2980 GCA_966427955.1 uncultured Ktedonobacterales bacterium | reverse complement strand
GGGCTACTCATTGTCCCATTCCTCATCTTTCTGGTAGGCATGACCCAACTGCTTCTGGTTCAGGGGAATCCAGCTACAGGTTCGGTCTTCAGTACACAGTATTTACCACCAATTCATGCATTAATACCCATCTTCGGTTTGATTGGCGTCTTACTTCTGGCAAATCTCGTCATGAGCATCTTTTTCTGTAAAGCGGACCAAGTGTTATTCCCGCTGTGTGGGCTACTGAGCGGCATTGGAGTATTGATGGCAACCCGTCTAGGACCCGACTTAACACCTGCAAATCCGAGCCTTGGCTCTCGTCAACTGCTCTTCGTACTTGTAAGCATCACTATTTGTCTCCTTACCGTATTCTTCTTGCGCGATATCCATATTCTCTCACGATATAAGTATACTTGGGCTATTATCAGTCTGGTCTTGATGCTTCCCAGCTTCATATCTGGCATATTGACCTTTCGATCTGGCGCACCAACGCACGATACTTTTTCCCTTGGCCCCATTCAACTCCAGCCTTCGGAATTCTTGAAACTTTCGATTGCGATTTTCTTCGCAGGTTACCTGAGCGAAAACCGTGAAATATTGGCACAAGGATATCTGCGCCTTGGGCGGCTGCGCCTTCCTCCCTTCCGCCAGTTAGGACCAATGGTGCTTATGCTGCTTGTTTCACTGATGCTCTTTCTCGTGGTACGCGAATTAAGCGTTGCACTGCTTATTTACGGCGTATTTCTGTGCCTGACTTACCTCGCCAGCGGCAAACTCACCTATGTGCTCACTAGTCTGGGTATTTTTGTACTGCTGGGCTACATCGGCTATAGCTTGCTCTCCTATATTCGACTGCGCTTCGCTACTGTTGGTGTGGATGTCTTGAATTGGACGAGTGCGAGTGAGCAAGCCTATGAGGGACTCAACGGCGCATTCCAGGTTGTCCAGGGACTCATTGCGCTCTCCAGTGGCGGCATCCTCGGTGCCGGTTTAGGGCTAGGTCATCCAACCTTTGTACCAGTCGTCCAGTCCGACATGATTTGGAGCGCACTGGGTGAAGAACTTGGACTGGTAGGCATGATGGCAATCATTGGGATTTACCTACTCATCATCTATCGCGGTTTTCGTATTGCTATCGAAGCTACAGAACCATTCCAACAATTGCTAGCAGCAGGCCTTACCTCGATTTTCGCTATTCAGACCTGGATTATCGCTGCTGGTAACATGAAACTCATGCCACTGATGGGCATTCCACTCCCATTTCTTAGTGCTGGCGGAAGTTCACTTTTTGCAAACTTTATCATTATCGGTATCTTGCTACGTATCTCATACAATACAGCTCAGCAGCGCGAAGGTGCAGCCTGAGTCCATCAAAAAAAATGATAGTCCGCTCAGGAAAACTGCGCTTTTATCCAGTTGACAACTTTGCTTCTCCGAGACTACCTTATAAGAGTAGTCGTTCCTGCCCCATAGAGATAGAGCTTTATTCTAACTATTGCGAAGGGAATAGCTTCTGCATTTAATTCTATGAGGAGCCAATAGGCATCTCTCAACTACCAATCCAAGGATTGATAATGGTAACTGAAAAAGACTTTTTTCGGCAAGTGATGGGTTGTTTCACCACCGGTGTGACCGTAGTAACAACAAATAGCCAAGGGAAGCCTTCTGGCTTAACTGTCAGCTCCTTCACTTCACTTTCGCTTGATCCACTCTTAGTGCTTATTTGTGTGGACAGGGCAAGCCATACCCTCCCACATTTCCGCGAAAGTAAGATCTTTGCGGTCAATTTTCTGACTGCTAAGCAGGTACATCTCTCACGCTGCTTCTCTACACCTTCAAAAGATCGCTTTGAGCATTTCTGTCATACTCCATATCATGTCGCGGCAACAGGCGCACCTATCCTTGATAATGCTCTGGCATTTGTTGACACACGGCTTGTTGCTGAATATCCTGGCGGTGACCATGTCATTTTTGTGGGACAAGTTGAAGCAATGGGAACAGCAGGAAAGGTATTTTTTACCGGCAAGGATGGTCCAGCCCGTAGTACACTTGTAGACTATCATGAATGTACAGCTAATCCTAGTAATGGCAGTAGACCCGTAGAGGATGCTGCTCCTCTTGCCTACTACCGCGGGCAATACCGCCATCTCGCCAATCACTATAGTGAGCCCAGTCTCGATGAAACACACCATGTAAAGGCGAAGCCTACCGAATAGAGATACAAAGGGCAAAGTTCGCTGCCCATCAGAACATGAGGCACACCCCCACATTAAGTAGTGGAGATATCCTTGTTTGTGCTCAATTTTGCCGAATCTCTGAGTCCATCCACGAGGTAGCGCGGTTCTATTTCTATGCTAGAAGTTCTAGTGATAATGAGTATCCTCAGACAGCTTATGCATATGGTACTCATGAACACCTTTTTTGAGTGTTCCCAGAGCTAGGGTCGCACAAGTTGGACGAGTCATGACCAATTCCTTCCCTAGCTGCTCCATGAGATCCTCAAAGCTTATTGCCTCGATCTCTTCGGGGGTCAAACCCTCAACAATTGTGGTCACATAGGACGCAGCCGCACAACTTATGCTACAACCCTGACCATCCCAGCTAATAGCCGCTAGTTTGCCATCTTCACCAAAACGGGCTTGTAGGGTAATGACATCGGCACAGCCGGGATTACCTCCGCTTAAATTGATATCTGGATTCTCAACTGAGCCTTTATTGCGTGGATTTTCATAATGATCCAACAGAAATTCGATAGCCTCTTGACGATTCATCATATATGCGGCACACAGACTCCTGCGCTTAGACAGGAGGAGAAGACGCCGCTCCTTTCTTCTTGTTTTCACCCCTGTTAGAGGAACTCTTTTTGTACGGAATACTCAAAGCTGTGAGTGCTTGCAGTTCAGCAGTCTGTGACAATAGACAGGGCTATTCCATAAAAAGATACAACAAATTGCCCTTTCCCTGTTAACCTATTATAACACATCTGGCGCAATAACAA
>CBJMBI010000581.1:0-2985 GCA_966427955.1 uncultured Ktedonobacterales bacterium | reverse complement strand
GGGGATGAGGATATTATGTGTTTATTGCCTATTTTAAAGGATTGTAGATAATGGTCATAACAGCAGCATCGACGGTCGAAGCACTGCGGAGTAAATTCCCACAGGCTATTGAGGAAACGGTCGATTTTCGGGATGAGCAAACAATAGTTCTCTTGCCAGAATTTCTGGTTGAGGTATGTACGTATCTCAAGAATGATCTACAATACGACTTTCTCGAAACGATCACTGCCGTTGATTGGCTTGAGCGTGTGCCGCGCTTCGACGTCGTTTACCAACTTCTCTCTATTCCACACCAGTGTTTTATGCGTCTCAAAGTACGTGTTGGACAGCGCCGTGAGGAGCATCCGGCTGTCCCAACGGTCACGAGTGTTTGGGCTGGCGCAAATTGGTATGAACGTGAAGTATATGATCTCTTCGGGATTACATTTATAGGTCATCCCAATCTGCGACGTATCCTCATGCCAACTGACTGGACGACTCACCCTCTGCGTAAGGACTATCCTCTCTCTGGTTTCGATCTTCCGGAGCCGCATTGGGGAGGTCAGGTCCCCTATGAGACCGATCCCGGCGTTGGAGACTATTATAAGCAAACTCTGCGTACTCCCGAAGGGCGTGAACTCAATGAGAACCGTAACCAGGTCAATCCGACTCAAGAGCCCGGAACTCCCCAGCCTGGAGATCAAACGAAGCCTGCCGATTCGTTTGCGCAGGGTCACCAGAAGAAGAAAAAGGGGTAAGGCATGAAGCAAGAGATAGTGAACGACTATGCTATAAAGGAAAGTGATCCGATCGAAGCTCAGGTCAACGATGAGGTGCGCAGCGATGCTATGACCATCAATATGGGGCCGCAGCACCCAAGTACGCATGGTGTCTTACGTCTTCTTCTTACTATCGAAGGTGAGACAGTGCTCAAGGCTGTGCCTGAGATCGGTTTCTTGCATACAGGTATTGAAAAAACTGCTGAATCCAAGACCTATCATCAAGCCCTCGTACTAACTGATCGCATGGATTATCTATCTCCGCTTGGCAATAATCTGGCCTATTCACTGGCAGTCGAAAGATTGTTGGGTATTGAGAACGAGATCAATGGCAAGATTGCTTTTACGCGTGTCATTCTGGTGGAACTACAGCGTATTGCTAGCCATCTCGTTTGGTTAGGAACGCATGCACTCGATTTGGGTGCAATGAGTACGTTCCTCTACTGCTTCCGTGAGCGCGAGATGATCTTGGACATCTTCGAGTATGTCTCGGGTGTGCGTATGATGACTAGCTATATCTGCCCTGGTGGATTGCAGGCTGATTTGCCATCCGGCTTCGATGCAAAGGTGCGAGAGTTTACTCGTATTTTCCCTGAGCGCTTGCAAGAATATCATGATCTTCTCACTAACAATCAGATCTGGTTGGAGCGCACAAAAAATGTGGCCATTTTGAGCAAAGAGGATGCCATTGCCTATGGTGCCACGGGGGCTGTCCTGCGTGGTAGCGGTGTGGCCTGGGACATTCGGAAAGTCTTTCCCTATAGTAGCTACGAGCTGTTCGATTTTGATATCCCAGTTGGTTCAAATGGTGATGTCTATGATCGTTACTTGGTACGCATGCTAGAGATGGAGCAGAGTCTCAAGATCATCAATCAGGCACTCGAAGGCTTGCCAACAGGGAGCTATCGTGTCAATAATCCCAAGATTGCTCCTCCACCCAAATGGCAAATTACTGGGAGTATGGAAGCCCTGATCCATCACTTCAAGCTCTTCACCGAAGGCTATCGGCCTCCGAAGGGTGAGGTGTTCGTGCGTACTGAATCGCCGAAGGGTGAATTGTCCTTCTATATTGTCAGTGATGGGACAGCTAAGCCGTACCGCATGCATGTACGAGGTGGTTCCTTTGCTAACCTGCAAACCTTGCCACGTATGGTCGAAGGTGGCTTCATTTCAGATGTAGTTGCGGCCATTGGTAGCATAGACATAGTACTTGGAGAAGTTGACAGATGATATCAGAACAGTCTAAACAGCGTATGCGTGATCTAGCAGCCAAATATCCCGTGGCTCGCTCGGCTGTGTTGCCCGCTTTACATATTGTTCAACAGGCAGAGGGCTATATTACTCCGGAGGGCCTACAAGCCGTTGCCGAGGTGCTTAATCTGACCGTTGATGATGTCAAGAGTGTGGCTACTTTCTATACTATGTATTACCACCATCCGAAGGGCAAAAAAGTTATTAAAGTATGCAATAGCATCTCTTGTTATCTACGCAACTGCGATGGCTTGATAGAACATCTTGAGAAACGTCTGGGCATCAAACGAGGCGAGACTACCCCTGATGGTAACTATACGTTGATGACGGTTGAGTGTTTGGCCTCCTGCACTACGGCCCCTGTCTTGCAGGTAAATGACGAATTTGTTGAAAATGTGACATTGGAGCAGGCCGATGCTTTGATCGATGAGCTGGATCGTGAGTTGAATGCCAAGAAATCAGAGCACAAGTCCGAGGTGCGGCGATGAAGGGGTCCTGCCCTAGCGGACGCGATAAATCGAGTCCCTACAAAACGGGCAATGAATTGCTGAGAAGTGGTAAATTGCTCGAAAGGATTTAGATATATGCCAGAACTAATTGTAACAAAGGATATAGATGTCCCTGGTATAAACTCGCTGGAAGTCTATTCTCAACATGGTGGCTACAAAGCACTGGCAAAAGCTTTGCGCGAGTACCAGCCTGATGATCTTGTGGAGTTGGTCAAAAAGTCAGGACTGCGTGGACGTGGCGGCGCAGGTTTCCCGACAGGTATGAAGTGGAGCTTTCTGGCTAAGAATGATAAGCCGCGCTATTTGTGCTGTAATTGCGACGAGAGCGAGCCTGGCACCTGCAAAGATCGTATGCTGATGGAGAAGATTCCTCACCGTTTGGTTGAAGGTGTCATCATCACTAGCTATGCTTGCCGCATTAGCACGGCCTTTATTTTTATACGTGGAGAGCTAGCTGAAGCTGCACG
>CBJMBI010000580.1:0-2987 GCA_966427955.1 uncultured Ktedonobacterales bacterium | reverse complement strand
GGGCGGTGAGCACTCGAAACTCTTCAGCAGTATCAGCCGCTAGCTCTTCAATGTCGGTTTCTACATGCGTAACACGCTTCTCTATTGCAGAAATGCGGTGTTCTGGTCTAGGTGTCATGGGTTGGTCCTTTCTATTCGCCTTCAACTTGTTGAAGAATGGCACGTGCATTAGCTATAGTTGCAGCTACGCCAGGGTCGTCACAATGCTGCTTGTCTTCTATGATAGCCCTCAGTCTGGCCTTCACGCGCTCGACGTCTTCGTCCGTCAATGTTGGCTTCAGATACCAGTAAAGGCGATCCCACATCTTACACAGGTGAAAATACATTATGTAAAATGTTTTCTTTAGCATGTAGCGTATATTTATGTACACTATCTGAGCTTTAAAGAAGATAGTGTACATAACTCCTCTTGCAGATACAAAACAGTAGTACACACTTAATGCTAACAACATAACTATGCAAGTAAGAACATTCATGATACGCTGGCATACCTGTCCAAGGGGATCATCATAGTAGTTCATTTTGTTTTCCTTTCAGCTTGCCCACGGTCTACCTACTTTTAGCTGTAAGTACTGCTCTCGCATGACCAGATAGCGTTGACGAGTCCGGTCTGGCATGTCCTCCAATTCAGCCATACCAGCCTTGGCACCTAGAATAATTTGGCTGATCAGGATTTTCTGCTCGTCCTGAGTGCGACGTTTACGCTTTGTTTCCTCAGTGCTATCAGTGTCCTTTGCTGGCCTTCTATCCGGTGCTCTATCGGGTACAGCAGCAGGCTCGTACAACATGGCAGTATCCAGCTCCAACGTGAAAACAGGCAGGCAAGAATTATGCTTCTGGCATATCACGAGCTGAAAGCCGTGCTTGCTCAAATTCAACCTGTGCTCGTAGAAGTCGAAGGAGGATGCTAGCACGGTGGCTAGCATCTCGCTTTGTCTCTCCTGTTCAAAGAGCCTGTAACGATAGTTGGTCAGACGGTCAAGTATCTCGATAGGGTATTTTGGATACTGTAACTCGAATTGTCGCATAGTCGCAATACGCATTTGACGCTCTGACAACATGGCTACCAGCTACCTCCATAACGTCCCTTGCGGCCATTGTCACCCTCGTCAAGAAGCTTAGACCGAGCATCCTGCAAGAGGCGCTGGTTTTGGATCCGGTAGAATTCTTGCATTGTCTCATTCTGCTCATCCTTCCTACGTTGCTCAGACTCAGCATCATTTTTCCGTCTGTTGGCAGCTTGGAAGGCTTCCTGCACTGCAATCTCAGCATCAGCACCTGCACGTATGGCTTGTGCTTCTTTCGCTTTGTCGGCCAGAAACTTTTGTAAGTTCTTGACGGTGACCACGCCGAGAAAGATAGTGGCTATGATGTCCACAGTCATCGGGGTAAAGCTTCTGAATAGTAGTGATATGTGACCGGCTGTATCATCTTTTGCAAGCTTGATATGTCCTTCAATGAGGAACATCTGAGCAAACGAATTGCCTACAGCCAAGGCAAGAAAGAGAGAGGCTAGGATGACGAATAGCACTACCTTTGATCGATCCATTAATGCCTGCTTCAAAACTACAGTACACGCATAGCCTAAGCAAGGCACCATTAGCTCTAGGACTATGCTGATAACATAGCTGTAAACACCCCAGAGGTTATGAATATCAAAAGGACCGGCCCAAGAGTTGCCTATTGCCATTCCAACGACGAGCGCAACCAATATAGGCGCAAAGTAGGACAGCACTTCAAAGAACTTGATAACAAGCCATTTCATGGGTGTTACGCGGTCCTCATTGAAGCTGGCTATGGTTTTGCGCAATTCCTCAGTGTAGACCTCTGCTTTACCAGAAGGTACAACAATCGTTTGATCAGGAATGAATTGACCTGAAACCACTTCAGCATCTTTAACCGTTTCAGTTTCTGGCAAGACTGTGGTTTGATTATTTTGGGCGGGTGCGACTGCCTGACTAGTATCGCCAGGTTGCATAGTGGCTTTGTCCATCCAGCCGCTTACCATCGTGATAGGGTTGAAGCTTTTTAACTCCATCGAATTAGAAATCCTTTCTGAAAACCTTGAATAATTTTTGCTAATCAAGGTTTATCTGAGGCAATCATTGAATACTCATGAAAAATCTGAGGTGGCTACGCCTTAATGTTGTGTAAAACACTGTTGCTAGGCATAGCCGAGCGCTTAAAAATTAAGGACGCCGTAACCTATGGCGTCCCTATTGCGCCAACAAAGAGCATTACTCCTCTGAAGAACTGCCTGCACCCTCGCGATACTTTGCACGAAGGGCTTTGTGAGCCGCGTTGATTTTGGCGTTTTCCTCACGCTGGAGTCTCATGAAAGCCTTGGTCACGATGGGACTAGTTGCCTTAATCAGGTCATTGAGGATACTGAAAGTGAAGACATCATTTTCCTGCTCAGCTTGTTTTGCACGTGCCTTGAGGTCTGCTAGCAAGCCTTGAGCTGACTCGACACTTTTCTGAGTGAAAGATGATTCGTTTGCCATGGTTAGAAAATCCTTTCGATACTTTACTCGCTAGCACCATGGCCTTATACTAGTAAGTGGATAAGGCAGGTGTTAGCCATCTGTTGAACCAATGCCCGTGTTTTACTTTCCAGGTGCGGCACGGGCTAAAAATTTACACTACAGGGACTATTTAACGTTTAGGCCTTCAATGTCTTGATAGCGGATGGATTGGCCTAAACCTGCTGAGATGGCACGAGCAAACTTGTTGGCAGTATTAACAGTGATTTCTTCCCCTGCTTCTGCTTTCTGTAGTACTTTGAAATCTACTCTGGCCTGACGGCACATCTCCATTTTGCTCCATCCAAGTCTTAATCTATAGGCTTCAAGCGTCATGTGGTAACCTCTACGCTTTATCTTAGAATACTATGGTAAACCATGGTTTGTCAAGGTTAAAAGTATCATTTTGTCTTTCTGGCCTAAAATTGCCTCCTCAGCACTCTCTAGACCAGTTTCTTGCACGCC
>CBJMBI010000579.1:0-3001 GCA_966427955.1 uncultured Ktedonobacterales bacterium | reverse complement strand
GATGATGTAGTTGCGCAGTGCGACAACTCTCCGTGTAGAAATTCTAGACCAAAACAGCGCCATCTTTCTAGACTATAAGAAAACCTTTGCAAAATCCAAGCCAGACAATGCAACTACAGAGATATTCACGACAACAAAAGCAAATTCACTCTCGGCAGATCTTTACAGCAAGCGAGGTTGCAGAATATGAGTACTGCCCACTTGCTTGGTGGTATGAACAATACGAGCCACTCGCCAATGCTGACACAGAAGAGTTGTTTGCACGCATGGTAGAATTAGAGTATCATCATGGCCCTCAGGCCACTACACTACCCGAATATCAGGTCATTGAACAATTACTGGTACGGCGTGGTGCATTTGAGATGGGACTAGAACAACACCGTGAATATGCTCAAGCTGTGGTAGAACTTACTGATGAATGTATCTCAACATTGGGCGTAAATAATCAATCGCACCAGACCATCAGACTAGTTATCATTGCTATTGCGGCGCTAGCTATTGTTTTAATGATAGTATCCTTACTGTTTGGATTACATTGATCAAGACACCACAGAGGCTTCTGAACTATGATTGGTAGCATCCTGTTTCCTACTGGGCTTGGTTTGCTGCTACTTGCTCTTGCCATTGTTATTCTGTTGCGCAATGAGCGTCTCTACCAGCAACGCGGATTTATTGCAGAGCGACACCGTACTCTGGGACTACCAGCAGGCGAACTGGTCTATGAAGATGCAGATGGGCAGGGTCCACTGCTCTTCTCTGACCAATATCCACTGGTGGGCAAACCTGATTACGTGGTCAAGCTAGATGATCAGCGTCTAGTCCCCATCGAACTTAAACTTTCAACTCACAATGCAACAACTCCCTATAGTAACCATGTCCTTCAGCTAGCTGCCTACTGCTTGATACTTGAGGATTATGCAGAGCGCCCTCCAACTCATGGCATCCTGCGTTATGCCGATCGAGAATTTACCATCGACTATACTCCCGCCCTGCGTAAAAAAGTTATCCGCCTCCTCCAAGAAATGGCGCGCTGCAATGAGCAACAAGCTCCTCCACTGCAGAAACAACGGCCAGCCAAGTGCCGTTCTTGCACTTTTCAACCTATTTGCCCTATTGGAAGTGTCAAGTAAACTACTCCAATTAAATCTCCACGCCACCATAGGCCCATACGCTTGAAACTTCTCTCTTCTCATTTTCGTGGTACCTGTCTGAAGTTAGATCTTAGATAATCAAGGCTGACGCTAAGCCGATTACAATAAAAGAGAAAGGTGATCCTATGAGCATTGATATTGGGCTGGTGGACCAACTACTCAACAAAATTCCCTACCCAGTCAACACAACTGATCTTGTTCAATTTGCCAAACAGCATGGTACCAATAACCAAATTCTTGGCCTGCTTGAGCGTCTACCAAACAAGACATTTAACTCGCCAGAGGATATCAAGAATACTCTTGGTATTCTAGGGAACCTGGGAGGCCTTAAATTATAGGACTAAGAAAGAGATAATGATAGTTTTCTAACATAGAATGATGACAGATAGGTAAGAAAGGCATCTGTATTCTTACGGCTGTAAGAATACAGATGCCTTTAGCGAAACGCCCCGAAGAGACTAGAACCTCTTTCTATAGAGAGTTACCCAGTCCAAAATTGCTAGCAACGTTTCTCATACCCAGCAGCATGGGAAACAACTTGGAAACTCTGATTCAGATCAGGAAGTTGCCAATTGATCTCTGGCTTGTTGGCCTCGCGTAGCGCCCTGTTGATAGCAGAGAAAGGCTTGCTCCCAAAGAAACCATTGCGAGCCGAAAGGGGTGACGGATGTACAGATTGGATGATTGTATGGCGTGAAATATCTATCAGGTTGCGCTTCTTCTGAGCATAGCCACCCCATAAGACAAAGACAACTGGACTCTCTTTGGCGCTCACGGCACGGATAATAGCATCCGTAAAGGTCTCCCAACCATGATTTTTATGTGAATTAGGCGAATGTGCTCGTACTGTCAGGACCGCATTTAACAGCAAAATTCCCTGCTTAGCCCAAGGGACGAGATAACCATTGTTCGGAATCCGAAAGCCAACATCATCGCGCAACTCTTTGAAGATATTAATCAACGAAGGAGGCGGCTTAATCCCTGGACGTACAGAGAAACACAGTCCATGAGCCTGATTATCGTCGTGATAGGGGTCCTGGCCTAGCAGCAAAACATTGACATTTTCATAAGGCGTCAGACGCAGAGCTGAGAACATATCCTCTTCAGGAGGAAAGACGGTATAGTGTTGCCGCTCCTCATCAACAAAACGAGACAATTCCTGAAAATAGGGCTTCTTGAATTCATCATTTAAGTGCTCGTGCCAGCTTTGAGGAATTTTGATTTGCATAACAATCCTTTGCAACTCAACTTCGTAGGGTGGTGGATATCTCTTGACCTACCATCACCTTGTTACGCTACTATAACATGCGTAACGGCCAGATGTATACTAGTCATGGCCCTGATTGCTAACTTTCCAGTCTCAAGCCTTCCAAAATTTCGCTAAGTTGTCCTCCAGTTGTCCGCTTTTATCCTAGCAAAAATCTCTCTCATTGGGTATCCTTAGCAGTATAAAGCAACAGCAGGAGGGCTTTTTGGGCTTCAAAAGCCCTTGTGCTTTCCATCATACCAAACAGAGCGAGGAAATGCACTCCAATGGCAGACAGAAAGGAAGATTTAATGCAAGAGAAGGTAAAGCTAGTGAAATGGGGATTGATGACTTGCGCTCTGTTCATTATCGGGATAACTACCTTTGCAGGACAGCTGCTAGTTACCAGAGCGTCGACAAGCTTAAATTTGAATGATAAGCCATCCTGTCAACTGGTAAAGGGAGCCAAAGGCGACACAAAACTCACCCTGAGTCAGCAAATACCTAATGCGTTAAAAGACTTACTGACGGAAAATAATGGCTCTGTGAAATTCAGTCTGCAGTGTAAGAAGCCTCCAGTCAGTAGCCCAACTCCGTGCATTGA
>CBJMBI010000578.1:0-3002 GCA_966427955.1 uncultured Ktedonobacterales bacterium | reverse complement strand
ATGTTCTCTTTGTGACTAGATTTTGCTGGAAATGTCGAGTTATACTGAGAGAGGAGTTCTCTCTTTTGAAATTTCAGGCTTCTCTCCATTGGAAAGTTGCTTTTTAGAATTTAAGAAACTGTAGTGTAAATAAGTAGAATATTTTTATTGCTCTATAGAAAGGAGATCAAAATGGAAAGACCAGCAAAAATTTCCGATCAAGGAAAAAGTCAAGCCCTCTCGAAGTCGAAAGGAACAGATTTCTTAAAAAGAGCGGCTCAAGATGCTAAGCGACAGCGTCTCCGGAACAAGCCAGGAGCAGCTCTGGGGAGTACATCAAAACCCAAAGACCTCAAGATCAAGCCAGATGAGCACAGCGCGTCCAGGCACTCTGATGCCAAACTCCAGGTCGACCAGACCCTTTGGCAGAAGCAAAGGCCAAATAACCGCCGCACACCCCATTCTCACCAGAGACCACTCAACGCAGCCCCACAATCTTGGTGGTCACTGCAACGCAGCAAGAGCGCGTCCCATCTGGGTGAGAGACCGTACGCAGGCGTCCAAAAGAGATACCTGTTAGCAGGAGGCAGCGATCCTGACGATTCAACAAGTCGGCAACAGGGAGAAGAATCAAGTAATTATAGCTCAAAAGAAATTAAAGATCAAATCAATCGTATGAATAGAAATAAAGAAAATAAGAGCGAGAGTTATAATAGAGTATTAGAAGCTGGTAAAGAAGCATATAAAGAAGCTAAAGAAAAAGAACAATATGAAAACTATAGTAAAAAGCATGGAGGGACTAAATATTATCGTTAGTGATAAAATCACCCCAGTACATTCATAAAGTGGTACCACGTCGAATTGGCTATTCGCCTGTCAATGGGTCGTAAAAAAAGGCAGGCGAATAGCCGAAAGGGACGTACTATACGATCCTTTTACAGATTCTCGATCTCTACTGGCTCGATCTTCTCTGGTAGATCAAACTTAAAGATGCGCGAGTAGAAGTACAGTTCAGCCTCTAGACAACGTTTGATGTTCTCAGCGCGGCGGAAGCCATGCTGCTCACCCTCGAAGGCCAGATAAGCCACAGGCAATTTTTTAGCCCTCAGCGCCTCTACCATTGCTTCCGCTTGATTGGGTGGCACAATCTTATCTTCTAAGCCTTGCAAGAAGATGATCGGGCAGGAGAGACGATCAGTGAAATGAATTGGTGAACGTTGATCATAGAGGTCCTGCCGCTCAGGTAATGGACCAACCAGACCCAAGAGATAACGAGACTCGAATTTGTGTGTATCGTTCACAAGAGCTTGCAGATCACTGACACCAAAGTAGCTTGCCCCAGCTTTAAATGTATCACGGAAGGTTAGTGCGCACAGTGTGGTATAGCCGCCCGCACTGCCGCCACGAATGGCCAATCGCTTAGCATCAGCCAAGCCACGCTCAACCAGATACTTCGCCCCATTTACACAATCATTGACATCGACCACACCCCATTGGCCCTTGAGCCGTTCGCGGTATGCACGCCCATAACCTGTGCTTCCGCCATAATCAACATCGAGAATGGCGATCCCTCGACTAGTCCAGAACTGGATTTCCAGATTGAGACTGCTAGATGCTGCCGCTGTTGGACCACCATGACTGATGACGAGCAGAGGAGGTCGCTCGCTGGGATCAGCCTTGAAATCGGCATTGCGCGGCTCATAGTAGTAAGCATAGGCGGTTTGACCATGCTCAGTAGGGAACTCAATCGGTTGGGCAGGCGAGATATAAGCCGGGTCGAGTGAAAGGGAACTGGAGCGGCGCAACTCTTCAGTCTTGCCAGTAGCCAGATCAAGTTTCACAATGGCTGTTGGGTTGGAACGTGAGCCTCCTAAAAACACGACGTATGCAGTTGTAGCACGTATATCAGTCATCGAAGTATAAGGGACTTCAAGTGGAGTTACCTCACGCGTTACAGTATCCAATTTTGCCAGATGGGAGCCTGCTTTATCAGCATACCAGCAAATGAGATGTTGTGATGAAGCAAAGGCGTAGGTAGACTGGCCAAAAACCCACTGTGGCAGGCCAAATTCAGCGGCCTTTTCATAAAGAGGCTCAATCTGCTGATTACGCCAGCGATAGAGATTCCACCATCCACTCCGGTCAGAAACAAAGTAGAGCACTCCGTCAGGTGACCACTGAGGCTGGAAAATAGACTCGCTTGGACCGCCTGCAATACGTTCTGATCGCTTAATAGAGCCATCTGCATCCAGTTGACCAACCCATAATTCACTGCCATCCCACGGCATGTTAGGATGATTCCAAGTTAGCCATGCCAAATGCGAACCATCGGGACTAAGGCACGGCGTAGAGTAAAAGTCGTTACCTGAGACTAATGTCTCCTCACGGCTGCCATGGCTATTGAGCGGAATACTGACCAGCGTGTTAATCGCTTCGCTCTCCGTCCTAGTATGATCTTCGCACACACAAATCAGTCGTTTGCGCCGTTGGTCAACGATCATATCCGCATAGCGCCTCTCAAGTGCAGCAGTGATAGGCTCAGGATCGGAGCCAGGAACCTGACGATAAAGACGCTGATCAGCAAAATTAGTGAAATAAATCGTGCCTTGATTGACAGTAAAAGCACCACCGCCATACTCATGGACACGTGTACGAGCATTAAATGTAGCGGGAGTGATATCTGTAATAGAGCCGTTGGCACTGTGGCGCACAATCACATTGCGACCACCTTCAGATGGACGACCTTCACACCAATAAATGTCATCACTGTCTAGAACAATCGAGCCAAGTCTGATGCTATCGGAAACAATTAGGTCAGCGGTAATAGGGGACTTCCAGGAACCATAAGGGGCTATCTGCTGATTACGCATAAAAAATCCTCTCCTAGGTGATCAAAGAGACAGGCCGCTACGACCCGATCATGTTTGCATGATGGGCTATTGGCCTATTTAGCTATGATTAGAAAGGTGTACAAAATGGGTTTTGCCATCTGGCAGTCGTTATTATATCACTATCGACATTTA
>CBJMBI010000577.1:0-3004 GCA_966427955.1 uncultured Ktedonobacterales bacterium | reverse complement strand
CATGATATTCAGGGTAACGATGATTTTGTGGGATCTGCATCTCTGCGCACAGGCGTTCAACGACAGCCTGAGGGGCAGGCAGATCGGGATCTCCCAGAGAGAGCGAGATCACATCAACTCCCGCGGCTTGACGATCAGCTATTTTCTTATTTGCATTCGCAAAGTGATAAGGCGGAAGACTATTTACCAGATTCGATAATTGCACAATTCTACTCACTTCTATATTATTCTCGGCAAATACTTGACTAATGCCTTTTGAGGGTGCGGATGTCCCATATCTGCAAAGACATTGCCGCTGCTCGGAATGATTTGTGGATGCATAGTTTGGTCCATTACCTGCTCAGGGAATTTTTTCAGGTCCTGGTGGCTACTACCAACCCAGTAAAGAGGCCGATACTCATCTTCCATATCTGTAGTATATCACAAGCGATATTCCTTCCCCACTCAAAAGCTTTGTATACCAATACACGGAGTATACAACAGGTTTGGAAGCCAAGTGATAGACATCTTCTGAAAAGCAGCGGTAAAAGGGGATACTGTATTCTTTATTCTCAATAACTGATTCAATCCTCTGACGGTCTTAGCCCATCAATGACTTGAATCAGCTTATCGCGACGTAAAAGCAAATTTTCTTTTTGCCTTTCATCAAGATACTGAATGTGCTCCAACTGATCCATGTTGAGTTGTCGTGCTTTCTCAAGAACACTTTTTGTTAGTTGAGAGGCTGTGCGAGAAGACTCGAATACTGATCTCGTGTAAAACTGATCTAGGAGCTGAATGAGATCCTTTTCGCACAGCTTCTGAGATAATGATCTATCAAACGAATTGATGAAGTTGTTGAATGTCTGTCCACTGTAGCTATTGAATGCCTCTTCATTATCGAATAGAACGGCCCGACGGTCACTGCCCTTTCCTATGAAACCACAATTGCGAAATCTTCCATCTTTTTCTCTATTTTCTTCATATAGATCGTTTTTGGCTATTAATGCACAAAATAGCTTAACATTATCTATTATACGAAAGCCTAATTTATTACTATTATTTTTCATATTATCCATCCAAATCTGCAATGAACCTTTCTCTCCATTAATCTCGCGCTCCACCGTTAGAGGAACTATGTTCAAGCCTAGTAATTTATCTACCTGGTAAGCTGCAATTTCTGATATAGCCTTAAATGCAGGTCCTCGATCATACTTATACCATGGTGGGTACAACTCTGACTCTGGGTTAAGGTCTGAGAGAAAAAAATCGTCCTTCACTGCCTTCCATACACCAGAGAGTCCACAACTAAGAGTAACTTTCCGTGCACGTTGTATGAATTTGGGGCCACCGCGTAGGGTCTCTAATGAGACTACCTCGCTAGTTCTCATCAAATTTGCGATAGTATCTTCACTCCAGGTTCCTTCCCAGATCTTAACCTGCGCATCACACAGGGGTGCAACAAGACGTGCCCAGCACTCCATAGTATCCTCTAACAACCTTTTAAATTCTCTTCGAGCGTTTTCACCAAGAGTAACTGCATTTACATTTTTTGTTGCGTCAGTCAATTTAAGAATATACTTTGCATATAAATATTTTAATGCATTGAAAGTATCTGTACATATATCACCTGTAAGCGAAGTTTGTTTTGAATCTATGGTTCTATCAAAGTCTCCTGCTCTGTCAATTTGCATTAATTGTTTTACTAGCTCTTGAGCTTGATTTTGATTTTCCAGAATTTGCTCAAGATTCTCAGGAGACATTTTATTAATTTTACCTTTTAGAGTTTTTATTTGTTCCTTAATAGGTTTAAACCCTTCTATCAGGGCTTTTATTTGGTCTTTAGTAAAAGGAACCGTCTTGTCCTCAGGTGTAGACATCATATGATCCGTTGATTGGCTACTACTGGCTTCAGTAGGCTCAGGATGTTCTTTATTAGTATATCCGAACGTTCTATAAAACCGTTTCCTTGTCTTACCTAAGTTTCCACTTCTCTCTACTTCACCGCTTCTGCTCTCGCGGTCAGGGTTTAGATTACCTACATCAAGCATGACTGGATCTCCCTCTCATCATATAGACTGCTACGATTCTAGAAAAGGGCAGACCTCTCACAGAATTGCACTGGTTTTGTCCATTCCAGGGCTTCCATCTTTCATTTGAAAAAAAAGCTTCGTGCGTTAACAGACAGTCGCTACAAATGTGAAGAAGAGGCAAAGTCCCAAGATCCTACCTCAACTTCTCCACCTATCTCTGGTTAACAGCGAGATAGCTTCTTTTCTCTAGAAAATATACCCAAGAGAAGAACTCTTTGGCAATGACAACTCATAGACATCTTCTAGACATCTTCTTCTGAAAAGCGGTCCCTATCTTTGCTGTTTCTTGAGGAGGACCAAGGAAGAAGAATTGTCAAGGAAGCGCGGCCTCCATGGAACTCTTGCTTTTGGGTCAACCTTTCTATGTGCTAGAGTCTCTTCCTGATAATGGGTAGCACGAAGCTCAGCCTCGCCACATTGAGGCTGTCAGAACAAAATCAGTGTCTCTGTAAGTGCAGATCACTGGTACTTTCTTCGGTGTCTCGACACTCTCTACCCCATCACCTCCGCCGCATACCAATTCCTCCCCACTTTCATCTCCACCTTAATCGGCACCTGCAATCTCTCATCAACCTGCTCCATCGTCGTCTTGATCAACGTTTTTGCATGCTCAAGCTCCTCAACAGGAACCTCAAAGACCAGCTCATCATGCACCTGTAGGATCATACGCGTCTTCATGCGATTTTCCTTGAGTGCATGCTGAAGTTGCAACATGGCACGTTTAATCAGATCAGCATTGGCACCTTGTATCGGCATATTGGTAGCTTCACGTTCTAATGCCTGACGCTCGGTATATGAGAGGGCATGCATGTCTGGGAAGAAGCGCTTGCGGCCATGGAGCGTCTTGACCCAAGAAGTAAAGATCCACAGAGTCTACGAAATATGGGCATCAAACAATATCCTTATTAGTGGGACCGAGAAAGCCCCAAAGA
>CBJMBI010000576.1:0-3010 GCA_966427955.1 uncultured Ktedonobacterales bacterium | reverse complement strand
CTTTTTCTTTTTTTCTTCATCATTCCCAAACCGCAAAATCTCCGTGTTTTATCCAGTATATGCACAGACACCACCGCGTGGTGAGTTGACTATTGGCAGAGTTTCTTCATAATCGACGCCCTTTTTCTTTGCACACCTTTTACTACAATACGCATTGTCATTCCCATAATAGCCAGGAACAATCCTGTTTGCGGGTTCTCCGCATACAAGACAAGGAATGACAGGAGGAACGTTCCGGGCGAGAATGGGATCATCATCATCTGACACTATCCCTTCGCGTTCGGATGCAACTCTCAGTACCAAGTAGGTGGTAGAGCCGAAGTCATACTCATGGCTAAACTTTTTGCCGACTTTCAGCACTTTCTCGAGTTGTATGCTCATATCTCGCTCGCCTAGGTCTTGGATAATTATCCGTAATATGAGTTTCCGTAGATACCAATCACGTCCATCATCAGAATGAGAAGATTCAGCAGCTCTATAAGCAGAAGCTGCTTTTGTCATTTCCTTTTGGAGAAAATCAAGAAGATCACTCACTGACTTATATTTCCTCATTTCTGACACAATTTCTGATTGTATTCGAGATTGTGTCTCAGATACCTTTCTAGGAGAAAAAATACTAAAGGGAAGGAGATCTTCTAACTCCTCTACCATCTTGATCGCTGCTTCTATTTCGTCTTTCTCATCCATATTATTTTCTATTTTCTCCTCTTCATCTTCATCTTCCTCACCGTACATTGCAGAGGAGAACCAGTACTGCTGTGATGGATATCGAGCTACTCCAATTTTGAATTGGCTCAAATGACCACAACATGATAGCCAAATACCGCAGAGGAGAAGATCGAGATCTTCTAATGTATCGGAAGCAGGTATTTCTAGATGCATCCAATACTCGGGATTGTAGCGTCCTTCAGCTATAATATGAAACAGTCTGGTTGGTTGCAACTCTGGATTATTTTTTGCTTTGGCTGCATTAGTGGCAGTTCGTTGTTTACAGCTTTTCAAGTGTTGGGTCATCTTGGATTTGGTAATCTCGCTCTGGCAAAAATGACAGATACCATTTGAGATCACTTTTGTCTCAGTTTTTGTCGTCATGATTTCCTCCCATGAAATATGGATGCGATAAAGCGTACCTCATTTCGTTTATAGTCCTGCTTTCAGCATTTCATCCATCAATGCAGGTAAGTGTTTGTACTGCTGACGCAACGATGAGATATAATTCGTCCATGTTTTATCCTCGCCAAGCTCTTTGTACAAAGACTTTGCCTCTACAAGTTGTGCGCAAGCTCCCTGATAGCTTTTGCGACTTTTTTCAGCAATCAGACGTTTAGCATGCTGCTGATAGATCTGGATGGCCTCGTGAGGGTGCGTCTTTTTGGCTGCTCTTGCGACGGCGAGTTCAATTGAGGGACCTGTGTAACCTGAAGTGTAGGAGTAGCCAGAGAGACCCGTTTTCTCGAGCTTTTTCAGTAACTCGAGAGCTTTGTCGATTTCTTCTTCGTCGATAGCTATTTCAATCAAGAGCGTGGTTTTTCCTTTTCGCTCTACAAAAGCGAGTAATTCCGGTTGGAGAGCCTCCCAACGGTCGAGCTTTTTCGCAACAGTGCGTAGTTCTTGATAATAGCTGAGCGAAGGCCATGTGTGGAACAAGGTCTGGGTCACTTGCAGTTCAGCAACAGCGTTGTCTCTAGTATGGTAGTACTTTTGGAGCCATGCGAGCAGATTGGAGGATGGTGCTTCCGCTTTCAAATGCTCCTTGACCACACGCTCAGCAAGAGCGTCCTGTCCATGTTGGATGAAGAGGTCTATATACTTCAGGAGTGCATAGTCTCCCATGTGCTGTGTTTCTGCCACCGCTTCGTCAACACGATTAAGCGTTAATAGTCGATCGATGAGTTCGGAGATATGCTCGGTCTCACGGCAAATACGCAGGTATGCTTCATCATCAAGCGTATCCTTCTCTAGTTCGAGCAAGAGATCACCGTAGGACTTCCGTTGGGAACTTGTAGCTTCTTCCTCTTCATCGGCTAAGGCATCATGGATCCAGCTTGCGACCATCAGGCATTCCTGCGGTGTTGCGAGTGTGGTAACCTGATCCGCCACGCTCGTTGCGAAGCCAAGACGCTTGTAGTCATCAGCTTGCAAGTCTTGCTGGTAAATAGCGAAAAGGATCTCTAAGATCTTCTCACGACTCTCACTATTAGTCTGTTCTCCTGCTAAATAGTTGCCGAGGGTCTGGATACACTCTTTGACAAAATCCTCTAATCCATATTCTTCTGGATAGTAATGTTCATCCTCATCGTATTCGTTGTCATCATACTCTTCATCATAGTAGAGGTGGGATTGCTCAAAGATCTCCTCGATCAAGGCTCCATAGATCTCTGCTGCCTCGAGATAGTCTCCTTGTTGTGCCAGTCTGTCAGCGTCCTCTTTGATTGGGCGGAGTCCATCCGTGGCACGTGGCATATCGCGTCGAAAAGCCTTGTTGATCTGACTGTATGTGGTAGCGAGATCCTCAAAGATTATCACCTGAGTTGGGCGTATGAGATAGCCATCGGGATGGCGTATCCAGAACTGTCGTGTGTGCTGGGAAGTCTCGGTGAGTTCGTGCATGATATCTGCCTGCGCCTGTTTGGCCCTAGCATAGACGGCATCGACATTATCTACGGGCAGGATGAGTTCAATGCCACTTCCACGTTGTCCCGGTGCAAGAAGGCGCGGACGCTCAGATCCCCAGTATGGTGCACGATCTGTTACTAGCTGGATAAAGGTCTCCCCACAGGACAATTCTGCGTATTCGTTGGTGTTGCGAGTCACAACATGAAAGTTGAGAACGTTCTCAAACCATTTGATCGACTGCTCAAAGTTACTGACGCGCATTTCTACCCGACTTGTTTTAGCCGTGACCATTGAATAACCTGCCTCTCATAGCTTTGCTACTCTAAATAAACGAGAAATTTTTATCAACTCAGGGCTTTGAGCATTGGGACTAACGTGCTCTTACGCCAATGAA
>CBJMBI010000575.1:0-3012 GCA_966427955.1 uncultured Ktedonobacterales bacterium | reverse complement strand
GCAGGCTGCCACTAGTCCAACGCCACCACCGATAGCGGCACCATGCACACGTGCTACGACTGGACAGGGGAATGTATAGATGAGGTGGAGCAAGTCAGCTAGACGCAAGGCGTCTTGGCGATTTTCTTCCTCGCTGAAACTGATGGCTTGCTTCATCATCTGGATATCGGCTCCGGCGCTGAAAGATCGGCCTTCTGCAGCGAGCACTACTCCGTGCAATTGTTCATCGCTAGCCAGTGTTGTAAAAGCATTGGTGAGATCTTGGATTAGCTGAGCATTGAAGGCATTGTGTACTTCGGGACGGCGTAACGTAATAGTTGCAATCTTCTTGCCAGAACTGTAATCAACGGTAATATGCGTATAGGCTGTCATTTTTGCTCCTTCTTCAGCAAGATGAGTATCGGGGCTCACATTCTAAAGACACCAAAGGGTGTTTCCGGTAACGGAGCATTGAGTGATGCGGCGATACCTAGGGCCAGAACAGTACGCGTGTCACGTGGATCGATGATCCCATCATCCCACAGACGGGCAGTACTATAATAGGGATTGCCCTCTTCCTCATATTTATCTAAGATAGGTTGCATAAAGGCAGCTTCTTCCTCTGGAGTCATCGTTTTATTGCGAGCAGCCAGTCCATCTTTGCGTACAGTAGTCAGGACTGTTGCAGCTTGCAGTCCACCCATGACCGAGATACGTGCATTTGGCCACATCCATAACTGGCGTGGTGAATAGGCCCGTCCACACATTCCGTAATTACCAGCGCCGAATGAGCCACCAATAATAACCGTGAAGCGAGGAACCGGTGCATTAGCTACAGCCATGACCATCTTGGCACCGTCCTTTGCAATACCCCCATTTTCATATTGTCGACCCACCATAAAGCCAGTGATATTCTGGAGAAAGATTAACGGCGTCTGTCTCTGAGCACATAATTCAATAAAGTGCGTTGCTTTCAGCGCACTCTCGGAGAACAGGATGCCATTATTAGCAATGATACCAACCGGATAGCCCATTAAACGAGCAAAGCCGCAGACGAGCGTTGTACCGTAGAGTTCTTTAAATTCATGGAAGTCGCTATTGTCAACAAGGCGAGCAATGACTTCACGCACATCATAACTCTTCCGACCATCTTTAGGTACGATACCGAGCAGATCATTGGGATCGTAGCGAGGTGGGACTAGTGGACGAATCTCCCAGGGGACATATTTGCGACGGTTCAGGTGGCCAACAATGCTGCGACAGATGGCTAAAGCATGTTCATCATTGAGAGCATAGTGATCAGTCACGCCTGATGTACGGCAGTGAACATCCGCGCCACCTAGCTCTTCCGCACTCACCTCTTCACCTGTTGCGGCTTTGACTAATGGGGGACCTCCCAGGAAGATGGTACCATTACCTTTGACGATAATCGTTTCATCGCTCATGGCTGGAACATATGCTCCACCTGCCGTGCATGATCCCATCACGACAGCGATTTGAGGGATACGCATGCTAGACATGCGGGCTTGATTATAGAAGATGCGTCCGAAATGATCACGATCAGGAAAAACTTCAGCTTGCAATGGCAGGAATGCGCCACCAGAGTCTACTAAGTAGATGCAAGGCAGATGGTTCTGTTCGGCAATCTCCTGAGCACGCAGGTGCTTCTTCACGGTCATCGGATAGTAGGTACCACCCTTTACTGTAGCATCGTTTGCAACAATGACGCACTCCTGCCCTTCAACCAGTCCAATACCAGTGACAATACCGGCAGAAGGTGCATCATTATCATACATATCCCATGCTGCAAGCGGGCTAAGTTCTAGAAAAGGGGTGTCGGGATCGCATAGAAGCTGGACTCGTTCACGGGCGAGCAGCTTGTTGCGTTTGCGGTGTTTAGCAATGGCTTCGTCACCGCCTCCTTGTTGTACCTGCTGGACCCGCTGGCGAAGCTGATCTAGTAATGCTAGGAAGTACTGTGTGTTTTCCTGAAATTCGGTGGTAGTTCGATCTGTATGTGTCTCTAAGATAGCCATATTTTGTGTCCTCGCAACCACAATGCTGGAAGTTTATGCCTGTATGAGAGTGCTTCGTTGCACGCTAGATGCAGCATAACACCGTGTGTGGGGGGCGTCAAGTTCGAGGAGATTTCGAGAAGACCCTGCTTATTTGACGGGTTTTGCCCTTTATGTTACTATGATGCTGGATGTTAAGGCCATATTGACAGAAGCTTGGAGGGTTGGGCACTTTTCGTCAGAGAAATGTTCTTTTCCTTTAAGTACTGTTATGTATGCTTTCATGAGAATTCTACAGTTTGTAACATAAGGAGGTGACGCTCTTACCAATCTCTATTGTGGGATAGGTTTATGCGTCAACATATTATATGAACTTATATGAGCAATTATTAGTAGTGCGAGAACGCCTCGAAAATATTGGTGCTCATGATGATAGTATGGATCTAGTCGAAAAGCTGCTAAAGAAATCTGAAGCGGCGAGAAATGATAGGACAAACATCTCTCAAATGCAAGTTTTGCGTCATATGATGCGTATGCCTGAGGTAAATGATAATTACAATATCTACAACGATTTACAAGAGCTAGCTAGCGAACGCGATGAAATAGATATTGCATCACGAGAAGATGCTGCTCCTGCTGCCTATGAGGAGACAGAACGCCGTCCAAAGCCGAAATCATTTTATCGAGCACGCAAGGAAAAAGAGAAAAAGAAGGGCAGCTAATTAGTCAGTAGCGGGCCCTTCTTTTTGTTGTTGATGTTTGCTTAGTCCGCCAAGTTGCTTTAGTGCTTGCAACTGGCTTTCTATGTGTTGTGTCGTAATCATATGGGGTGGGGCCACTCTTGCACTTTGAGAGGATGCTCTAATCTCAAAAATTGGCTGTCAAACCTACTTGACATGTTTCCCTGGATCGGCTATAATCCTTACTGTCAACTGAAGATTTGCGGGTTTGGTGTAGTGGCCAACATGCGACTTTCCCAAAGTTGAGATCATGGGTTCGAATCCCATAACCCGCTCCA
>CBJMBI010000574.1:0-3019 GCA_966427955.1 uncultured Ktedonobacterales bacterium | reverse complement strand
CTTAAGTTCGTGCCTATCAGGAAGTCCCATCCCCGAAAGGTGGATTGGAATGAAAGCGCTCCCCTTCATTTCTGCAGACCCCAGCGCTGGCGAACAACTTGCTCTAGTGGGCCAAAGATCAAACTATTAATGACTGCTCCAAGTACAATGATCACCAGCATGATAGCAAACATTAGCGAAGCATCCACATAGTCGCGTCCATTCTCTAACAGACCACCCAAGCTCAGTGTAACGTAAATCAGTTCAGCTGCCATCAAAGAGCGCCAAGCGAATGACCAACCTTGCTTTAAGCCCACAATGATATTTGGGAAAGCCGCTGGTAGAATAACTTGAGTAGCTAGAGCAACGCCGCGTGCGCCCATGTTGCGAGCTGCTTGAATATAGACTGGCGGTATGTTCTTGATGCCCGCATCAACCCCGAGAGTGATCGAGAACAGGGCTCCCATGACAACTACAAAAATCATTGCTTGTTCACTTAGGCCAAACCAGAGTAAGGCAAATGGCGTCCAGCACACGCTTGGTAGCGCTTGAAAGCCCAGGATGAGAGAGCCAAGCGTCTCATCGAGGTAGCGATTAAGGCCGATCAATAGGCCTAGAATGGTGCCTAAAACAAGAGAAATGGCGTACCCAATAGCAAGGCGACGCAAGCTGACAGCAATGGCCGTGATCAGTGTGCCATTTTGGAAGCGTTCAACAAGAGTTCTCCATACGTCAAGAGGACCTGCGAAGGTGCCAGTACTCCAAAGATTGCTAGTGGCGAGTTTGTGCCATACGAATAGTAGAACCAAGTAAAATGCGATCTGGCGTAGTGCTTTTGTCCACCATTGAGGAGTTTTTTCAACACCTGTTAAGCCTCTTCCTATCTTTTTCACATCCCGTGGTTTTTCTCTTTTTTCAATCTCGACTGAGCCTTCCATGCCTTTACTAAGTTCCATCATCCTACTCCTCTTTGCCAGTAGCCATCTCGCCGCGCAATACATTCAAAATTTCTGCCGACTGGTCTACAAGATTGTGATCTTCCAGGCTACGTGGACGCGGAAGATCGATGCGAAATTCGCGTACAATACGCCCTGGACGTGGAGCGAAGACTACAACGCGATCACCGAGTGCTACAGCTTCACGGACATTATGAGTAACAAACAGAATGGTCTTCTGTGTTTCAGCCCAGATCGATTCCAGTTCAGCGTGTAGACAATCGCGAGTAAAGGCGTCTAATGCACCAAAGGGCTCATCCATCAAGAGCATGGCCGGGTTGATGGCGAGCGCGCGTGCAATAGCTGCACGCTGACGCATACCGCCAGAAAGTTGGTGGGCGTAACTGCGTTCAAAACCCTTCAAATGCACAGTTTCAATGAATTTACGAGCAATGGCGGCACGCTCACGAGCTTTGATACCAGCTTGTCGCAAACCGAACTCTACGTTCTGCTGGACATTGAGCCAGGGGAAGAGCGCTGATTCCTGGAACAGCAAGATGCGATCGGTGCCGGGACCCTTGACTTGTTTCCCGTTGGCCCAAACCTGGCCGGTAGTTGGCTCTTGCAGACCAGCAATAATGCTCAGCAAGGTAGATTTGCCGCAGCCGCTGGGACCAAGAAAGCAGACAAACTCACCTGCGGCAACTTCTAAGTTGACAGGACGCAGTGCCTCGACTACATGCCCTTTACTGATAAAAGTCTTGCTTACATCCTTGACTTGCAATGCGACATTGCTGGCTGGGAGGACGTCTACGTTTCCCTCACGCTGCTCAAGTTGCTGGAATGTGGTCACGATTTGTAAACTCATGGGCATTTCCCTTTCAGGGTACTGAAACGTTAGGTAGTCCTTTACTTGCGATAATCGTATTAAGTGGATCAAGGTTGTAGATGTTCTTATCTGGTTTGCTTTTCAGAAGCTTCAATGCATAGGCATTATCAGCAGATTGAAAGAGCGTTGAGGCAAGTGGATCGTAAGTAATATCCAGATTCTTCAGGGCTTGATCTAATACTGCTGATGAGAGTGGTTTGCCTGTTAGTGTCTGGAGCTGGCTATTAATCAGTTTCTTAGCATCATCAGGATTGCTCTGAATATACTGGACAGTTTCTACTTCAGCTTGTAGGAACTCTTTCACAATGTCTGGATGTTGATCTAGAAATGCTTTACGTGCTACTACGTTAGTAGTTACAAATTTCTGGTTAGGCCAGAGGGTACGTTCATCAACAAAGACCTGTCCATGGCCTTCGACTATGAGGCGTGAAGCCCAGGGCTCAGGAACCCATGCGCCATCAATTTGGCCTTGCTTAAATTCTGTGAGAATGGTCGGGTTGTCAGTAGGGATAATCTGGATAGTTCCACCCTGATCGGCCGTTTTGAGCCCATTGACTTGTAGGTAGTGACGGAGAGCAATATCCTGTGTCCCACCACTTTGCGGGTCCGCAAGCTTTTTACCATTGAGGTCCTGTACCTTGTTGATATGAGCATCTGGTCGAACAATCAACAGTGCTCCGCCGCTAGATGCCCCAGAGATAATTCGTAATCCTCCATGGCTAGTAATGTAACCATTGATAGCTGGATTGGGACCAACAAAGCCAATGTCGATTGATCCAGCAAGCAGGGCATTGATCAGATCTGGACCTGCATTGAAGGTTTTGGTATCGAGATGATTTGGTCCAAGAGCTTTCTGGAAAGTGCCACGTGCGACTCCGACGAGTGCAACGGCATGGGTGAGGTTAGGAAAATAGGCCAGATGGACGGTAACTGGCCCACTCTCCGGATTAGTGCTACTTGTTGTGCTATTACTGCATGCTCCCAAGCTCAGTGGGAACAGTAGTAGAAGAAGAAAGTAGCGTAGGTAATATGAATAAGACCCAGAAATAGCTTCCATTAAAAATGCATGCTCCTCACATATGAAAAAGATATAGGTTGAAATAATCTCATAGATAAACAATACCATAGCTAGTTTTTTTTTGGAAGGGTTATTAGTATCATTATTTTTGGTTATGATATATGCAAAGTTGACATAGTTGACTAAGAAAGTCAAGAA
>CBJMBI010000573.1:0-3021 GCA_966427955.1 uncultured Ktedonobacterales bacterium | reverse complement strand
TCACGCCGCATACCTGCACACAAGACGATATACCATCATAGAAAGAGAGTGAACGAATGAACGTGCTTCAATGGCTGTTAGGTATCACTGACCTAGATATTTTAATAATAACAGCACTATACCAGCTTATAGTCATAGCGGTATTTGTACTGTTCGCGGTACGCATAGGGCATATCAAGACGCTAGACGACCTGCTACCAGAAGATGATTTTGAGCACAAGACAAACCAGCAATAGGAGGATTTAGATATGGAACAAGATGAACTCACTCTAAGTCTAAAAAGCTATCTCTATCAGTTATCAAAACATCTTGCAAAAGAAGAGATGCAAATGTTCAATAACAAACTTAAAGGACTTGAGAAGTACATTGAAGCACTAGAACAAGTCCAAGTCACACGTCAAGAGTTTGACGAACTCAAAGCACGTGTCGAGAAATTAGAGCAAACACAAAGAAGCGTAACAGAAGTAGTTATTCGCGTATGAGAAGAAGATTTAACGGGAGAGAGCGCATTGCTCTTTACCTTTCCCAGAATGGGCATTGTGCCATATGCGGAAATGAATTAGAGCCAGGATGGCATGCAGACCACATAAAAGCATGGTCGCATGGAGGACCTACGGACACCATTAATGGACAGGCTCTCTGTCCAACCTGCAATCTCAAGAAAGGGAATAAAGACATGGAATTACGGGAATGGCAAAAACAAGCAAAGAGACAATATATTTTAGATGATAAGCCGAATTGGCTGTTAAATGTAACACCTGGGGGAGGAAAGACTAAATGGGCTCTCAGTATTGCAAGTGATCTGCTTGATAAAGAAATTGTCGATCGTGTGGTCGTTGTAGTACCGACCGATAGCCTCCGTACGCAATGGACAAAACAGAACATTGTTAATTTATGCATAGTGACAAATGGGGACGGAGGACGCGAAAATGGTTCCTTTCAAGGATGTGCTGTCACCTATGCTCAAGTAGCAAGCAATCCAGATCTTTATCGTCTCGCATGTGGTAAAGCCAGAACGCTTGTTATTTTTGATGAAGTCCATCATGCAGGTGATAGCTCAAGCTGGGGACAAGGAATTGAGACCGCATTTTCCCCAGCCGTACGACGTATTGCGATGACAGGAACCCCATGGCGTGCCCCTAAGCGTGGCAAGATACCGTTTGTACGGTATGACGAAGAAGGGAAAGTCATTGCAGATTTTAGTTTTGGATACAGTCAAGCTGTTCGTGCTGGTGTCTGTAGGGCAGTCCATTTCTATCCATTTGATGGGTCGGTTACCTATGTCAATGTGAGCACTGCAGAGTGTTGCTCTCCTCAAAAAGAAATCGTTCAACTCGGAGAAGTTGAGGATGACTATTCAATGGTCTTGCGAGACATCCTACGAGCAGATGGAAAATGGATGTCCTCTATCCTGCAAAAGGCTACGCAAACCCTTGATGAAATCCGCAATGATGTACTTGACGCAAAGGGTCTCATTGTTGTCTATGACCGTACAGAGGCTAGAGCAGTTGTAAAGCTTCTCAAGAATATCACAGGGGAATACCCAGCTCTCATTATTTCCGATCCTGAAGAAGGAGAACCGGACCCCAAAGACGAACTGAAACGATTTAGCAAGAACCAACAAAAATGGGCTGTTGCAGTTGATATGGTTTCAGAAGGTGTGGACATTCCTCCCCTGTATGTTTGTGTGTACGCAACCCGTAAGAAAACCCCACTCAGATTTCGCCAGATTGTCGGGCGCGTGGTACGCAAGAGGCCTAGTGATGCATTGCCAGCAGTTGTCTTTATCCCAGCTATGCCCAAATTCCTAGAGATGGCTAGCGACATGGAATCTGAACTCCTCCACGTCGTCACTGAGGAAATTAAAGCCGACAAGAAGGCACACCAAGAGGAGGAAGAGGATGATGAATGGGATGACTTACCTGAGAACCTCGTCTTTGCCACCTCAGAAGCTGTACGAACAGGCGCTATAGTTGCTGGTAAATCCTACCATGAACATGAGCTACAACTAGCAGAAAAGCGATGTATTGAACATGGCATACCAGCTATATACGCCCCCAGTATTGCCAAAATACTCCAGACACAAAGCGGATTTGTGAGGACTCAAGCCCCTAATGTTCCACCACAGCAAGAAGAGGTATCCTTGCAAGAAGAATGGACAAAGCTCCGTAGCCTACTTGATAGCCAGATCAAGAGCACAGCGGGTATAGTGGCTCAACGAGAAGGAATAGAGATTAGTACTGCAATTAGAAACCTAAATGTCACTGTTCAGAAATGGTTTAATAAGCCACGCAAGGACTTAACTATTGAAGAGCTTCATTTTGCTCTTGCTCGTATTAACAAGTTGCGTGAAGCGGCTGTAAAGGGGAATGATCTATGAACAACAAAGAGCGTGCATGGATTATAGACGCCCTTGGTTCCGCTCTTTTGGATGGAGAGACTTCCTTAGGACAAGTCCCCCAGCTACTACGCAAAGTGCTAGAAAATGATGCTTGGAAAGCTTTTGAGACCAAGATGGGAAAGCTTGTCACCCATAGCCGATTTGATGACTTCGTAACTACACCCCCACTAGATGGGCTAGGTGCTGACATGGAGTTGATCAAAGAGATAGCCAGTAAGGACATAGAGCTACAAATGTTAGTAGCTAAGGCTTTGAGAGATACCCATGGGGGAGACCGCAAATCTGAAACCTCAAAAATCAAGGGCACTACTAGTGCCCTTGATCAAGAGGAAAGTAAATTAAGTCAACTCACTATTCCAGAGGGAAGGGAAAAGAGGGCAAGAAGAAAACGGGAACGATATGGACAAACGATACTACGATTAGAAAAGAAGTCTCCAGAACTCTATGCCCAAGTACTAGCTGGTAAAAAGACAGTCCAGACAGCAGCTATAGAAGCCCAAATCGAGCACCCAAAAATGACCGTTATCCTAGATAGCCCAAAGTCAGCACAATCCCTAGTAGCCAAGGCGTCCCCTGAATTCCTAGATGAACTACGAAGATTGCTTAATAGTGATAAATAG
>CBJMBI010000572.1:0-3047 GCA_966427955.1 uncultured Ktedonobacterales bacterium | reverse complement strand
GCACAGGGTGCAGAGAGAAGAGGTATGTGTCAATTTTGGCTCTAATGACAAAAAACAAAGCAGCCAGGAAGGGAGATTCCGTTCCTGGCTACCATTGGCTAACCTAGCTTAGTAGGCCCGTGCGAAAATAGCCTCGCAGGTGGCAGGCTTGCCGGTATAAATGCACTTGCCCTTTACACCGCCTTCAGGCTGATCAAGCGGAATAACCCGCAAGGTCGCCTTTGTCTCTTCCTTGATAGCCTTTTCCGCTTCACTATCTCCAGCCCACTTCACACGCACAAAGCCACGCTTCTCAGCAATGATCTCTTTAAATTCATCGTAGCTCTCAGTAAAATGGGTATTTTCCTCTCTGAATTTCAAGGCACGCTGGTACATCGCCTTCTGCACCTCCTCCAGCAATGCTGGCAGGCGCGTCTCTAGAGCGTCTACAGAAACAGACTCTTTGGCACGATTGTCACGGCGAACGAGCATGACGCTGTTATTCTGCACATCACGCGGACCCACTTCCATACGTACTGGAACACCACGCATCTCCCATTCGTTGTACTTCCATCCAGGCGTGTTCTCGCTGCGATCGACTTTTACGCGCACCTTGCCTTTAAGCATCTTCTCTACACGTGTCACCAATTCTTCCACAGCAGATTTCTCATGTTCCTTGCGCCAGATTGGCACAATTACAACCTGGTATGGAGCCAGATGTGGCGGGAGCATTAAACCGGATTTGTCGCCATGAACCATGATGATGCCGCCAATCATGCGCGTGCTCATGCCCCAGCTAGTTGTTGCACAATATCGACGTTGTCCATCGGCATCCAGGAACTGAATATCAAAACCCTGAGCAAAATTATGCCCAAGGTTATGGCTCGTACCTGCTTGCAGCGCCTTACCATCACCCATCATAGCTTCAATCGAGTAGGTACGTAACGCACCAGCAAATTTTTCGTTCTCGCTCTTGAGTCCAGGAATAACCGGGATAGCCGCATCCTCTTCAGCAAATGAGCGATAGACCTCCAGCATCATCCGTGTGCGTTCTTCTGCTTCTTCGAGGGTGCGATGAGCTGTATGGCCCTCCTGCCATAGGAATTCAGAGGTGCGTAAAAACAGAGCGGTGCGTTTCTCCCAGCGCATGACATTATTCCATTGATTGACCAGCAGTGGTAGATCACGATAGCTCTGAATCCATTTTGAAAAACTGTGCCCAATGATCGTTTCACTAGTTGGACGCACAGCCAGAGGCTCTTCGAGTTCTTCGCCACCACCACGTGTGACCCAGGCTACCTCTGGAGCAAAGCCCTCCACATGCTCAGCCTCTTTCTCTAGAAAACTTCGAGGGATCAGGAGCGGGAAATAGGCATTCTCCACGCCTGTCTCTTTGAAGCGTGCATCGAGGAGTCGCTGCAAATTCTCCCAGATCGCATAGCCATAAGGACGAATAATCATACAACCTCGTACCGGAGCGTAGTCTGCTAGCTCCGCCTTGCGTACGACCTGGTTGTACCACAATGAAAAATTGTCTTCCTGATCAACAATCTCTTCAACAAACTTCTCTTCGGTTGCCATACCGTTACCTCACAGTCCATTCTCTCCAACAAAAACAAGCATAAAAAAACCCGTCCCGACTAAGGACGAGTATCTTGACCCGTGGTACCACCTCTTTTGAACCATACTTTCTTTTAAAGCATAGCTCCACTTAACGCAGTTAACAACTGCTGCTCCGGTTAACGGCGGAAAGCCCGGTCAGCTTCTCGCTGACGCTCTCAGGTGGGTTCGATGTAGCGCTAACCTGCCGACTTGCACCATCTCGGCTCGCTGTTTGACAACACCAACATCTACTGATCCCGATCAACGCGTTTACTCTATTGAGTTGATTGCAGCAAATGATACACTATCACTCAGACTGTGTCAAGAGTGCCCGTTCTTCTCGCCAGCGATGTTGCGAATCGTCCTTTCTAGCAGGGCTTGGGTGATTCACGCTGGTCCTTTATACGAGGACTAATCCATTACCCCTTCTTCTCTTCCTGCTTGTTTCGTAACTTTATTAAAACCTTTCTCATTTTCCCACTTATTCGCCGGTATTCTGTTCGATTCTTCTCTATCCTGTGGTATGCCTTTTCCCTTCCTTTGAGGAGTTCTTTCCCGGTCTTCTATCTCCTGTGGGCCACTTTCCCTCCTTTGAGGAGTTCTGACCTGTTCTTCTCTATCCCGTGATGAATTTTCTCTTTGTCCATGCCGTTGTAGGATACTTTGTCCATGCCGTTGTAGGATACGTCTTTTCTGCTTGTACGATACTTCATTGCGTATCAATATATCTAATGGTAATGGATCTTTTGGAGCTGAACGGTTCTGTTCTATTTCCACTCGCAATATCTCCTGGTAAGAAGTAAGATTTTCTAAGTATCCATTTAAGCACATCTCAAGATTTTCGGACTTAGTAATGTCCTGTTCTAACGTTTCCTTTCTTGCATTCAATTCAGCATGAGCTTTTAAACGTGGATTGAAGTCTTTTATTTCTGTCCACACTGCTTGCTGAGCATGTGAAGCCTCGTACAAATGCTGCACATATTCACTGTCCTGTATGGAAGGAGAGAGTTCACACAGGAGATTATTTAAGTGGTTTACTGCTTCACAAACTATCGGCTGCTCCCCTGGGTTACTTTGTTTTGAGTTATTAACACGTTTATCCCCTGAGTTACTTTGTTTTGAGTTATTAACACCTTGATCCCCTGAAGTACTTGGTTTTGGGTCATTACCTTGATCCCCTGAAGTACTTGGTTTTGGGTCATTAACACGTTCCTTAGGTTTGCAAGCCTCAATAAGCATGAGGAATTGCTGGCGTTCACTTTCGAAACTGTCTATTAACTCTTTTGCTAAGGGCTCTTTTTTGAAAAAGTTTGTAAATTTAGATTTTTCTTCTGCTATCTCCCATGTTTCCATCTTACCGATAATTCTTTTATGGGCTTGAGATATCTTACGAACTTGTTTCCCTAGTGCAATCAAAGCTTTCACTTCAATAACAGTACCATCATTCATTACTATATGTTTATCTT
>CBJMBI010000571.1:0-3055 GCA_966427955.1 uncultured Ktedonobacterales bacterium | reverse complement strand
CCAAGCCATCTAGAGCCCTCTGAGCGGGATCTAAAGACAGGTCCGACACATTGCCAATTGCGATTCGTGACGTCATAGGCAGGCAATCCATTGCCCACACCATTAGGAACAATCTCAGCAAGACAAAGACTCCATTGAAATTCCTCGCCGTCCCCCACAAGCTGATTGTTGTAACAATAATCACCCTGCTCTGTTTTTTGTATGATCATAAAAAATCCTTTCTTTCTAGCAAGGAGAAAACCACTCAGAACGCCTTCTCCAAATGGTCCGTAGCGCGTTGCGCCGCTCTTCTGTTAGCCCGACGTTGCCGATTTTGGCAACAATGCCAGACATATTTGAAACTGGCTTGATATCTGCAGCGGCATAGAAGCGCTCTTTGCCATCCACCGATAAGCTGAAACCAAAATCTCCAGACAATGTCTGATCGAGGCAAATCTCGATAGACTGGCCGCCGCTGGCCGTCCATTTGATGGCAAATTTCTCTTCCCATGCCTCATGCTCTGATTGCTCAGTTCTTCTCTCCTCTTCCAAGGCGTCTCTTTCCTCTTGAGATGCAATCGTGGAGGAGAAAGATCGTGCGCGTCCTCCTAAGAAATCAAGAGCCTCTTTAGAAGCATTTTGCCTGGAAACGTCGGCTTTTGCCAACCAGACAAGATACTCATAATCAGATTTCTTGATCTGCTCAAGAGATTGTCCTTTATATTTACCGAACTGAAGAATGATACTTGCCATTGTTTTGATCTCCCTTGGTTTGTTTTCTCAACTGTCTAGATTATATACTTAGTAAGTAAAAAAAGTCAACCCTTTTTGAGACCACTTTTCAAACCCGTCCTACCCGTTTTCTTCAACTTGTACACAACGAGCATACCCGCTACACGGCACTACGCTGCAAATCTGAGCTGTGCCGTGTTCTGTATCATCAATCTCAACTACGACGCCTTGACGGTCATCCTCGTGCGATTTTGACACAAAAAAGCAGAGGTGCATCAACCTCTGCTTCATCGATGACATCGCAATCACAGGTACGCTCTACAAATCTCCTCTTGCACCATGCGTAAGAAAAGATCGAGTTCAAACGGCTTGCGCAGGAAACGCACTCCTTCTAGAGCTGGTGGCTTCAATGCTAGACACGCACTCATCAAGATGATTGGCGTCTTGCAAAAAATTTCCTCCTCTCTAATTAAATAGATCAGCTCCACACCATTCATATTGCCTGGAAGACGGTAGTCCAGCAGGAACAAATGAGGCATCATCGCATTCAACAGGAATAGCGCCTCATGCCCGTTTGATACTCCATACACGCTACATTTAATCTCTTCTCTGATGATCTCTTCGAGAATAGCCCGAATGTCCTGATCATCCTCAACAATGAGAATGCTCTTGGTAGCCATAAAAGCTCATCTTTCTAGAGCAGCGTGCTCGGATATAGTGCAGCTTAAAATGACTGAAAAGATGCCGATATTATATCATAGTCGTGTTTCGAGCGGAACACTATGCTCCTAGCAAATTTCAACAATGTTGGCTACTCTTTGCAAAAAAAATGGTGAGACGATGTTGTGCTATTGTTGAAGCGCTTTGGAGGCCACTTGAAGCGGCTTAGGATAGATAGATGCATGACCCAAGCACAACTCGCAGAAGCCGCTGATCTCTCAGATAGGCACATCAGAAATCTCGAAAAAGGCGAACGGTGGCCAGAAGCTACCACCGTCCGGAAACTTTGCTTTGCGCTCGGAGTCACGCTCCGAGAACTCTTCGATTTTGACTATCCCTAACCCTTGTCCACTTCCTACCTTCTTGTCTGGCTTTCAACAAATTCTTCCTGCACTCCTCAACATGCTCCTTTTGCTGCTGAGACTCATAGTACCGATCAAGCTGGTTGAGCATGGCCTCCTCGGCAGCTCTCATGGCCTTTTGGTTACCGCTGCACAGTAAAGAACGCGTGTACGCCTTGTGCCTGCTCTTCTCTAGCAGGACGTTTTTGTACTCAGGTGTGGCAGAGCGCCACATCGGCGTCTCTACCGGAAGGATGTCAATTTCAGCGCAGTACTCGTCAAAGAGAGCCTGATACTCATCGGGAACTGGTATATCCCCCACATCCTGAAAAACCACATCAGACACGCTGTATCTCCATTCCTGGATCATTTGGTTGGACATAACGACTTGATCAGGAGTTGTCCTAGGCACATCGAACAATTGCGGTTGTAGTTGCTGCCTTGTCTCTCCGAGCAGTTCAACCAAAACATCCCCATGGCAATCTTGCGGCTTACACCAGCATCCTAGCGTTTTGCCTCTTAAGCTTTCCAATTGCGCTAGCAGTTCTGGCTTGCTCAGGATGTACTTGTGATATTTCTCTATCACCTCATCTCTATCCCCATCAGGCCCGATCTTGAACGGATTAGCCCAGATCGAACCTTTGAGGCCATTGACAGCACGTCCGATATACACGTCATACTGCTCTTTCTCGCAGTGAACGACTTTTGTTGAACAGATAATCATCATGATACCTTTCTGTCTGTGATGCTACTATCTGCTATTCTGTACCATCTGTCCATCCTATAGCGTATTTGGCGATATTGTTCACAATATCCTCTACTCATGCTTAGGCAGGCTGTACAAGAGTCACGATGGATATCCAGTTGCCTTTGTATCTGCTCTACCATGCGCGGAGCCTGCTCTAGCTCTCTCATCACTTGCTCTATGCGTTCTGGAGTCATATGTTTTTACCTTCCTGTCTGTGATGTTACTTCTAATTGATATACTCGTTTAGCACTACGAAAACGATGAAAGGAGATTGCTGTATGATTGGACTCGTTGTCCTCATTGGTGCCGTTGTCCTGCTCCTGAGTATGCTGCCAAATGAAGAGCCGTACAAGTGTAAAGCGTGCGATTTCGAGACATACGATAGAGAACAAGCAGCAGGCCACGTCCATCTGCATGGGCTTCACAAAATCGATCTGTAAGTTGTCAGGAGAGCACGTCATTGTGCTCTCCTCTCGTCTGTTTTGTCATGCAACAAAATTAATAGAACGCCCATCCTTGTTATTGTTGCCTCCTT
>CBJMBI010000570.1:0-3057 GCA_966427955.1 uncultured Ktedonobacterales bacterium | reverse complement strand
AAACCCTGTTACCACACATGATTAACACCACACTCGAACTGCACAGCCTCAAAGAACTGGTCATCTTACGCAAGACTATCCAAGAGCGGATGAACATCCTACAAGCAGATGAGAACGCGCTCACCTATAAGAGGCAGGACACCATTGAATACCTCACGCTTGGCCAGATCCTGGTGAGGTTGCCACAGCCTGCACAACTCACGCCACAAGTTTGCACAGAGGAAGACATTAATTTACAGGAGGATACATGGAACAAGAACTCACTCTAGACGACATAGTACAGAAACTTGTAGATGATGAGATGCAAAAGTATTTTGACAAGCTAAACGAACTTGAGAAGCGTATTGAAGCACTAGAACAAGAGTCTAGAGAACTTAACAAGCATATCGAACGGGTAGAGCAAACACAAAGAAGCGTAACAGAAGTCGTTATTCGTATTTGATAGGAGAATAAGAGTATGGCAGTTGATATGAAATTTCACGATGTGGCTAACCTTTTCCCTTTGATTGAAGGTCAAGAGTTTGATGAGCTAGTGGAGGACATCAGAGCTAATGGTCTACAGCAACCTATCTGGACCTATCAGGGAGAGATCATAGATGGTCGTAACCGCTATAGAGCTTGCAAGAAAGCGGGTGTAGAGCCTAGGTTTCAAGAGTGGGATGGGAACGGTTCTCTGGTTGCCTTTGCTATTAGTCTGAACGTGAAGAGACGACACCTTAATAGCAGTCAACTATCAGTCATAGCCTTAGATGCCGAGAAGCTATTTTCAGAGGAAACCATAGCAAAGAGAAATTCTAATCTTAGACAAGGGGATCAATCCCCCGTTCCCCAGAAATTTGGGGAACGGGAAGAAGAGAGGAAGGAAGCCGCAAAGGAAGCCGCAAAACTACTGAATACCAATCATGACTATGTAAGTACAGCTAAAAGGATAGCAAGAGAGGCTCCTGAGCTAATTGAGCACATCAAAGAGGGCACCCTCACAATTCCAGATGCTAAAGCAATTGCCCCTTTGCCGAAAGAACGTAGAGAAACTGTGGTCAAGAAAGCAGTAGAGAAGAAAGAGGAAGAGGGAAAGCGGGTTAGCAGAGCAGTAAAAGATGCTATCTACGAGGAAGAGTTTAAAGAGAAGCAAGAAATAATAGCTAAGGAAGCTAAGCTAGTTGTTCTACCTAAAACGATGGAAGTCTTACATAGAGACTTTCGTATAGATAAAGAGGCTGTTGATAGAATAGCTGATAATTCAGTTGACTTGATTTTTACCGATCCCCCCTATCACGCCGAACACCTTGAACTCTGGTCTGAACTTTCTGAATTTGCAGCTCGTGTGCTTAAACCAGGCGGCATACTCCTGTCATATAGCGGTCAGATCTTCTTGCCTGATGTCCTTAATCGCCTTTCTGAGCACCTTGCCTATTGTTGGCTACTTGGCATAGCTCACACTGGAGGCCATATCCAGATTTGGAAACACACTCTCTGGAAGGACTGGAAACCTATTGTGATGTTCAGCAAAGGCACCCCTACCCAACACGACTGGTTTATGGACCTCTACCGAGGAGATAAAGGCGACAAAGATGCTCATGAATGGGCTCAGGGTGAAGGTGAAGCGGCCTACTATATCGAGAAACTAACCAAGCCTGGTCAGCTCGTTGTCGATCCCATGTGTGGTTCGGGAACTATCTTACGAGCAGCCCACAAACTCAAGAGAAATTGTATAGGCATGGAGATAGACGAGAGTCGTCATGCTGTAGCACTAAGTGGAATGAAGGTGTTTGCATGAATATGAGAAATACAAGCAATACTAGAAGTCGTGGGGATAACGGCGATACCCCCTTTGGGAAATGGTTACGCACTCATCCTGAATTAGACTCTCGGATTACTGGTCTCGACGTTGAAAATATTGATTACACACTTTTCCTCTATATACGTGGGTATTTGCGTCTTATAGAGGAAAAGATGAAATATGATAACTTTTCAACATTGGCTCAACGTGATACTCATGGAGTCCTAGACCAAATATGTCAATTTGCATGTTCTCATCCAGATTTCACAGCAAAAAGGGCTATAGCTGGCAGAGTAGAAAAAATCACCTATGGAGGATACCACCTTGTTCAATTCGAGAAGACCAACCCTGATGATGGTGGCGTTCGTCTCAACGGAATGCCAGTAACCAAAGAGCAGTTTTTACTTTTTCTTCAAGGTGAATGGGAACCGATTGTCCAGTACCGACACATGCAAAAACATCAGATGCTACTTATAAACATCATACATTGTAAAACAGAAGAGGACCTAACGGAAGTTAAGGACCATATTGTAGCTGCCATCTTGCCTACCATTGATCCTAACGGACCAGAAAAGGCGCTCTTAAGAGCGGTCTTTAACGAGCAAAGCAGGAAAGTGAAACAAGCACTTCACCACAGGATTAACCAAGCCATAAGAGATATAGAAGGACTTCATCGTGACAGGTACTAGTCACGCAACCATCATTATTTCAATAGGAGCTGCATATATGAAAGGTATTTACGAGTTTACATGCACTCACCAAATTGCTTGGCTAGAGTGTGCTCTTTCACCAGTGAGCGAGGCTCTTTGACCAGTGAGACTCAAGGGACGATTAAAGCGAACTGCTGAGGACATCATAGCCATAGGGCAAGACCTCATAGACGTAAAAAAAGATCTTGACCATGGGGAATTCCAGAACTGGCTTAAAGCTGAATTCGATATGACTGATAGACAAGCCCGCCGATTTATGGAGGTTGCTTCTAGATTTGGGACCAGATCGGACATAATGTCCGATTTGACTCCTACTATTCTATATCTTATCGCATCCCCTTCAACTCCTAGTGTAATTCCCCTTTCACCAGATGATGAGGCTCTTTGACCAGTGAGACGCGACCGAGGAGGAAGATCCGGACAAATTTGTAATTATTACAAATTTCCCCTTTCACCAGATGATGAGACTCTTTGACCAGTGAGACACGTGACGAGACAAAGGGTACGAAACTGGCCACACAATGGGTACCACACTTGTTAGTACAAGAAGACATTTTGCAAAATGTT
>CBJMBI010000569.1:0-3058 GCA_966427955.1 uncultured Ktedonobacterales bacterium | reverse complement strand
CACAAGGCTTGCCATCGATTTGTTCAGGCGCTGCATAGTAGCATATTCCTGCCATCCCTGTTATATGGCGAGAACTGGTATTATGTGCTATAGTAGCAATGCCAAAGTCGCTCAGGACAAGTTCACCAGTATCCCGCACCAGAATATTTTCCGGTTTTACGTCTCGGTGGATAATTTTGCGATAGTGGGCATACTGTAAAGCCGCCGCGATCTGCTGAACATAAAGAATAACTTTGTTCAAAGGGATAATACATCCTCTTGGATATATATTCCAAATAATACCTTTTTGCGCATATTCTAACACTAGATATGGTAGGCTGCTCATATTTTCAATGCCATAATCAAGAAGCTGGATGATATGAGGATGCTTTAGATTTGCCATCATTTCTGCTTCCTCTAGAAATAATGCTTTCGAAGTTCCTTGAAGTGAGGAACGCAGAACCTTAATAGCCGCTTTTTGATTTTTTAGATGGATATGCTGTCCCAAATAGACGTCGGCGAACCCACCGCCACCTAACAGCTTAACGATGTGATAGCTTCCAATCTGCTGACCTATGCCGATCATCTGTTCCCTCCTTTGATGAATAAACCACATCCTCTAATATATATTATCATCTGCACGTATCAATGTTTTTTCGTGGCATCATTAGTGTGTTGAGTTACATCCAGAACAGGATGATGAACAAGCTGCTCTAGAAAGGAACGTAGGTTACCAAATGCTCCGTTATCAAAGGGCCAGTAACGACGCTGGGCCGCTACCCCAAGACTTGATACGGTATAACGCATACCAGAGAGAAATGCTTGAACAGTCGCTTTACTCCGGTTCTTCGGGGCTTCTTTCCCCATAGTTTGCTGCACCTGCTCCATAAAACATTTTACGTGTGGCATAATAGGATGCTCTTTTACAGATTGCAAACATAAATCTTCTAACATACCTGTAGGATCTCCAGGCATAATATAAACTCCTACTGTAAGCGTGTTATTCTTGTTTGAAGCAAAACAAGCATGATTTTCTGGACAAGGCTGAGAGTAATCTTTAAGCAACTTTTGTACGCTATCTAGAGTATCCATAGCATTAGTATCAGCATCACGTACTATGGCATAGGCCCTTACTAGAGAAAAATTAGGATCATTTAGAAAAGCAGGTAGTTCATAACGAAAGTTCTCTTTGCCTCCTACCTCTTTCAATTGTACATCAACTTCTGGAATAATTTGCATGTGGCGAAGTAGAGCATCAAAAAAGTTGATTTCATCCCTTCCCTCAACGAGAATAACTACAGGACACGAGACTATAGGCGTTTCTTGCGAGGTCCCTAATCCAGGAATGATCGGCATCAGCGCACCTCCCATCCACGAGCGAGTGCCGCTCCTAAAACTTCATGAGTATAGGTTTTAGCAATTGTTTCTTGCTCATGCTTCTCCAAACGAATATAGCGGAAGTCGTTACCCATGTTAGCCTGCGCAATACCAATATGTGCCGCTTGCAAGCACTCATAGCTATGTGTGGTTGCAAAAATCTGACAATTGAATGCACGTGCGGCCTTACAAATCCCTTCCCAGATCTTAGGCATGCGCGAGTGATGTATACCCGTATCCACTTCATCAATAAGGACGATCCCATTTTTTGCTGTTGCAATAGCCAAAATAATCGAGAGGAGCCGACTCATGCCCTCTCCTAGAAAAGTTACCGGAATCTTGCGCTTCATACCAACATCAGCATACATCACTGGCCTTTGTTGAGGTAGGGAAACCGAAGACAATTCTTTCAAATTAGGCTCAAGTACTTGCAAAAATTCGCGGACTTGCTGACTACGTTTTTCAATATCCAATTGGCTAAATCGTGAAGCATCCTCTCCTGGGTCTATTTTCATCCGCAGCCCTAAATAGATTGCCGGACGCCTCATCAACTCGGGAAACGGTTCCATCGGACCAGGATTAAACTGAATACTCAGACCTGTCGGACTAGGTACAACTACTAGCTGTGTACTCCGGGCTTCTTGTCCATCGATGGTGTAAGTCAAATTGAGTGCATAGGACATTTGTGGAACAAGATTGGTTTGCACCTGTGGCACACCATCAACTACTTTATCTAAGTCAATGCTAATTGATCGCTGTGAGAAACTAGGATTGAATGTCACTTCTACCACCACATGATAAATTTCATCGTCAATCGCAATTTTCAGAGGTTGTTGTAGGTCAAAATCACGAAAGGCAGGAGCAATGAGGGTATCAGCATCAGCAGAAGATACATCAATGCCACGCCATGCCAGATGACGTAGAAATAGACCAGGATTGTTCAGATCGTAAAATAAAAAAATGGCTTCAAGCAAAGAGGTTTTACCAACATTGTTTTGTCCACCAATCAGTGTAATAGTAGCAATTTCTGGTAGTTCTAGACGTTTAAAGCCCTTAAAGTTCTCCAGACACAATCTTTTGATCATTGTTACTTCTTCTCCAAATACTAGAAAAACATCACTCAAGTTGCCTGAGATTAAACTCAGCAACCACCGGTAAGTGATCGCTGGCCCGATCTGCTGGCATCCCTCCACCTTCAGTGATAACAAAGCAACTCGTCAGCCGATCTGCTAGCACCGGGCTGGCAAAGATATAATCGATACGTCCAGCAGGGGCAACAGCAGGACAGGTAAAGCCCCATTCATGAGGATGCAGGTGCCGAAAGCAATCGATATACAGTTTGTGCAATGGACGAATAGCACCACGTGGAGCATAGAAATAGGCCGCCATGTCAAAGAGACCAGACAAGACTGTGCTCTTAGCTACCGTCTGCAACAGAGGCCTAAGGAAGCGTAAATGAGGAGGAATAATACCATCAAGGTAAGGCAGACCAGCAGCCAATCGGCCAGCAGAGTATTCTGCATCGAGTTCCAGCACATAACGCAAGAGAAAATTAGCTTTGAAGGCATCACCAGGAGAAAGTGTATTGAAATCTCCCATCAAGAGATGGGGCTTGCCTTCTGCTCGTAGTGGTACCATGACTTGTAGAATGTCCTCTACCTCACGTTGCCGCAAATGATTGCCAGCCCAGCCATGATTGAAA
>CBJMBI010000568.1:0-3062 GCA_966427955.1 uncultured Ktedonobacterales bacterium | reverse complement strand
TTTGCAGAGTTAGTAGATCTGGCAGGAACAGCAAGATTGTTTGGACGCTCCTGACTTACATCTACAGACTTAAGTTCACCACGCAGTTCTTGCAACTGCTGCTGGAGTATCATGGTCGATGCGGAAATTTGTTCCCAATGGAGACCTGGTTGCCCACTGATAGGGGTCGCACTCCAAGAAATAGTTGGACGAGGACTACCAAAAGGAGGATTACCCTGCCGCTGCCCTGTCAGATGGTTACGCAATCCTTGAGCAACTGCTCCCGCACATGAACTAATGAGCATCCGCACATCAGACATTCTTCGACGCCCTTGCAGCCCAAAGAAACTCCGGTTGCGCTGCATAAACTGGATAAAAAGACTTTCTATATAGTGCTGAAATTCTGGCGCAGTGAGATCGACTCGGCTCCATGCAGTAAAATCGACAGAACTCAGATAAAGCCAGACTTCTTGACGTTTAGCACGGCCAACCGGGCGCATGTGCAAGGACGCGGTACGATAATCAAAAAAGCGTGGATAACAGAAATTAGCGACTAGAGTCTCAGCCAACTCAGCCTTGAAACGCGCAATTTCAGCAGGTGGGAGCTGTCCTAAATAAATGCCCATCCTACATCCTCTTTTCCTTCTTATGCTAAAGTACTATAGCCATAACTAATCTACATGCCTGAATGGGTTACTCAGTAACTTGCAAAGCCATCAACTGTAACGCATTGGCATTTGGGCTGGCGATGACGGCCCTAGGAGCATATACCACATGCAAAGGGAGCCTTGCTCGTACATCCATTATTGTACTAGATGATTGTACCAGAGGTAAAAGGGCAAGGGAGATATGAGCTAGTCCTTCTGGGACTTTTGTCCATTGGAAGCCAACCTGCAGGCTATCTATGCGCACAATTTTGCCTGGCTCCCAACTACTAGAAGGACACCAAGACATGGTAGACACATCCGCATTCAGAAGATACTCTCCCCCTTGCTCCATTTGAACGAAAAATAACAATCGAAATGGAGTCGTACTTGGTGCAGTAATTTTCCAGAAAGTCGTTATATCTGCAGTATTTCTACTTCGACTGAAGGGATTGGATGCACCGAGATTATATCCCACTAGGTTCATATTTCCTCCATCAGGTGTCTTGAAATCTACTTTAAGAGGATGAGTAACGTCTTTTGGCTGCACATAGATATTGGAGCAAAACTCCTTCGGCCAGTTGAGCAAAACCTGACTCGCGTCAACTCCATTGCCTGGAGCTATAGGAGAAAGAGGGGACAGACCTGGCCCAGATAAACCGCGTTTGAGCAAGAGATAGCCATCTTGAGCGGAAAGAATGCCATACTGCCCACTGAGTAAAACCCTTTGGACCTCTCGCATATACTGAGCAGCATTATAGGGATAGGGATCACTCGTAACATCCAAAAAGATATAATCAGCCAAATCATCAGCATAGGGAAAGAGGTAAACATGTTCCCGCTCACTTAGATGTGGAACAAGCTTGGATTGTGCTGATACCGAAGCCGTAGGAGGAATTATCCTGATGAATTTCTGAGCTAATTTCATATGATCAGTTACCTGAGGCCAGCGAAAATTCAGGGAAAATGGCATCTGTCCGTAGAAAGAATAGTCTGTATTCAGAGTACTTACTAAGGTACCTCCTAACAGCCCAGCAAGTAAGACTATACGAATAATACGTGTCGATAGACAAGCAGAAGATCCTAGCTCATCATGCTGACCAAACCGCTTTTGAAAATAGATATACAACGAGACCATAAGAACCTGCAGCATCCACCCGATAACGACCAGGGCTTCGATCGTTGCAAAAATCAACACTGGTACAATCTCTGCATTATACTGAAAAATACCACTATACATCTGTGGATCAGAGCTTAGCAAGTTGATTGCCAATGAAGGAAAAGCCAAAAAAAGAATCCAAGGCACGAGTAATGGTAGATAAAGTGCGGGCACAAAAAGAACATTTAAGTATGCTAAATGTCCCGGCTCCCGTATGTATTGATTTAAAAAATCATGCGGATGAATCAAACTCTTTGCAATAAATACAGTTGGTCTTGCCAATTGAGGATAACGGGAAACAAGGAGCGGATGTCCAGTAGGACTGAAATGGGGCATAATTACTAAATAGGCTAAACAGAACCAAACAGTGCCCATAAGAAAAAGCACTAGACCTTTACGCCAGTGCCACTGAAAGACTATGGCCCATATCCCAAACATGGCCACAACAAGTCCGATCTCCTCTTTACAAGCTAGAGATAAGAATGCAAAGATAAAGACACCTACTGTACGCCCCGTATACATGAAATAGAGCATGAAAAGCAAAAAGGCAGTCGTAAATGTCACTGCATGAAAGTCAAAGACCAAGGCCTGCTGCTGCGCAGGATAGAGTAAATAGAGCACAGCAATAGCAACTGCAGCCAGATTGCTGCGTAACCTGAGACGAGCTAACCCAAAAGCGGGATACGCTCCACTTGCAACCACTAAGGTTTGCAGTATCAAAAGCACTTTGGGATTTGTCCAGATAAAATAAAGCAATGAGATTGGGATGAGTAGTGGATCAACATGAATCGCAAAGCGTACAACTCCTGCAGGAGAAACACAATTGGTATCAAAGACAATATTACAAATCGTCTGCTGAAGCAGATGTCCATGAATAGTATTCCAAAGAGCTTGATCTGTAATACCGAAGTCTTCGGCATTGGTCATAAAAGCATCTTGGCGGACCATTAAAAGAGTAATAAAATAGATACTAAAAAGGCTTACAGCCACCGTAACCAGTCCAGTGGCAATCCAAAAGCTACGCGTGAATGACATCGGTTCTGGCTCTGGATAGAGACAGAACCGGCGCTTCAACCACGCAAGGCGTTTTCGCCAGATCATTGTAATCACTCATCCAGCTTCTTTCTAACTAACTAAACAGATGAATCGGATATGCATTGAGCAGCTGCTTCTTTACTTGTTTGATATCCAGATACAGGAGGAGATGCTAACTCCTCCTGTATGATCCGCACTTTCTGCCCACCGCTCACATATGCAACACTTACACACAATAACTCGGC
>CBJMBI010000567.1:0-3070 GCA_966427955.1 uncultured Ktedonobacterales bacterium | reverse complement strand
ATAGGGATAACTACAGGATTGGCCTGAGTGTCGGCGAGAGCCAGTATTGGCGACATGGCAAATAAGCCTATGCCAATAGACAAGACAAAGAGGAATGCAATGAGCCTCCAGGCAACGATTTTTCCCTTCTGATACATACTAGAAATCCTCCCTTTCTCTGAATACAACTATAATCTCTTGATGATGAGATTATTCGCTCTTCTATCTCTTCAATGGATAGAAAGATAACCAAATCTCTGATGCCATTTAGCATGAGTTAGATATTATGCCCCTCCTGCTACCCAGTTGAACTGACCAGTTAACCGATGCTCTGGGAAAGGGCATTTCACCATATGTATGGATGAGTTAATAGCCCATTCCCCAAAACAGATAGGATTGAGGGCTCTTTGTCCTGTCATACAGCTGTACACCCATTTTAACAATGCCTTCGACAAACTGTCGCCCACTTTCCTACTACAGTATATCGCTGAGGTTGCGAAAGTGTTACATCAGTCACTCCCAGATGAAAGAGGTTGATTTGTCCCTGTTTTCCCCTATAGGGGAAGAACAATTTCTGCTACGCTATGCCCAAGCGGTGGTCTCTCTTCGAAATACACATACTTCTCATTGCAATAAGGATATTTTCAGCTAATGAACAAGATAAGCATGGAGACGGTCTTCCCTGACGAATCGATAGCAGTTTTACCTGATAAGCTCCCATTCGCTACACGCTTGGTGACTCTTCGTGCATGGCTTCACTGCTGGGAAATCTATCTTATCATCTTTGTGGCAGGTTTCTTGCGACTCTCTCAGTTCAATACCACCGAATTTGATCCTGATGAGGTCGCTTTTTTCAGGATGGCCCGCTATGCTGCTACTCATGGCCTGATACCAGCTACTGCAAATAGAGCTTCGGTCGGTTATTTCATACCACCTGCAACCATTGATATTCTTATGCTTCCCGCAGCATTCACCAATGACCCACTCTGGGGAGCTATTACTACAGCTATTTTGATGACGATCTCCGTCCTGCTCACCTACTGCTTCGTGCGTTCCTACTATGGACGAGCCGCTGGAACGATTGCCGCATTGCTGTATGCAACACTCTTCCGAGCCGTCTTCTACTCGCGTTTTATCTGGAATGTCAACTTCCTGCCACTGTTTGCGGTGCTCTTTTTGATGGCGCTATTTCGGGGTGTTGTGGCACGTCGCAAAGGCTGGCTCTTCCCAGCACTGTTTCTGCTCGGTATCCTTCTTCAGCTTCATACTAGCGGGGCTATGCTGATCATTCCTTTTGCCGTTGCACTTGTACTAGCTCCTGGAACCTTACGTTGGCGCGATTTGGCACTTGGTTTGCTTTCTCTTCTAATCATCTACTTCCCCTACCTCTTATGGGAAATGGCCACGCATTTTAGCGATATGCATCTGATGATACAGACTTTTCTCCATCCCCAAAACAAGCCTATCCTTGACGATCTAGCATGGATCTTTTATCAGGACCTTCTTAATCCCTATGATCTTCTCTCTCAGCAAAATCCACTCCATTGGCATAATGTTCTACCATATCTGGGTGAGACCTCTCTGCTCTGGCAACTTGCTCCTTATTTGGCTTGGATCAGTCAAATGCTGATCTATCTTGTGGTTATTAGTGTGGTTACTCTATTACTCCTAGCAGTCTGGCCATGGAACCCATCAGACACAATCGCCGCAAGTAACATGACAAATAAGGATTTTCAGGCAGAGACTCATAATGTATCACCCTCAGGAAAAATAGCATATTTCTTGCGTCCGTGGAGATATCTTCGTGACTATTGGCTCCTGCTACGTTCCTCGCCATACCGTTGTGGGCTCATGGTGCTACTCTCCTGGCAAATTGTGCCAATGTTACTCCTTTTGCGGCATTCACTCTTATTGTATCTCCATTACTTCATTTTTCTGCTACCTGGTCCCTGCATCCTGGTTGGTATCTTCCTGGCAAAAACGGCAGAAACGATCAACTGGGCTGCAACTGATGGTAAGAAATCAGGCGGACACGATCAATCGGGTCCCTACTTCACAGGCAATCAATTGCCTATTGGTAGGAATCCAATGCTTTACGTTCTAGGGAGCTATGGCATCTATGCTCTAGCAGCCCTCATTATTGTTGCCCAATTCATAGGCAGTATAGTGGGGATATTGGACATTGATCATGGCAATTATAGCGATGGGTATGGTCATAGCTATTCCATTGGCGATGGTTCTATGGCCACCTACGGGTATAATGATTTACGCACTTTGCGCAGCGCCCTGACAGAGGCCGACCAGCTAGCACAACAGCATCATTTGAATCGAGTGTATGTATCAGCAGCAGGATTTGCCCACACAGAAGCTCAGTTCCGCTTTTTAAGCACTCAGATGCATACACCTGTTACCGTGTTCAATTCGAATTGTATTACGCTTCCCAATCCTACTGAAGGACCCGCTGTTATGCTGATGGAGCCTTATAATGATTTTGCACCTGCTATTGTCAAGCAATTTGCAACAGCAACTTTAGTTGACAAACCCAAGCGGCCTGGTGGAGCCCCATTTTGGCTCTACATTGTTACTCCTAAGCCTGTACAAGCGATTCCACAGGCCCAACTGTCTTTCAATAATGGGCAGGATCTGCAACTTGACACTTCTTCAAAGATTTTCTCATTCAATGGTACGCCCTGGATTATAACTCACTGGACTGCTCTACGCTCATTACCGCCTCACGATAATATAACCTACACATACAGTCTCGCCATGACACATTTCTTAAACCGCTCCCATTATGCAAGTATGCCAAACCAATGCACTTTCACAGCCATGCGAGCAGGTGACCAACTTTTGATACCTTTTAATCAAGACCGTCTCTTCACAGCCAACGAAACCTCAGCTTGGTCAACTGTCGTCCTAAATGGGCTGTTCTACGAGACAAGTCCACTCTATCTACAATCTGGTCCATTCAGGTTTTTGACCTTTGCGACTATCGCAACACAAAAGGCGACCCTCTATACACCAGTGCATACCGCTTATCTCACTGCTATTATGCCCGTCCTACCAAGATCGAGCAGCGAACCTGCAAAGA
>CBJMBI010000566.1:0-3074 GCA_966427955.1 uncultured Ktedonobacterales bacterium | reverse complement strand
CGAGGCTCTTGTCCCCACATTGCAAGCATATGCTCATAGAGCGTGTAGATCTCGCTAAGAACCAAATCACTACTGATAGCTTGTGCTGCTTTAGCAGCAGCTTCCAGATAGATACAGCTCTGTATCATATTACCAAGCACTAGCGAGGTATAAGTTCGATGTTTAAGGAATTCAGCTCGTAGACGTGCTGGAGGAGTAGGTTTCTGCTCATCTACTCGTGCAAAGGCCTCCCAAGCGTGTTTGGGTTGACCTAGTCTGAGAAAGACCATGCCTTCGTATAAAAAGAGCATGGTGAGATCGTATTGCGTATAGGCGAAGCAAGCATCTTCTTCAGGTTTTGGTGGGAAGACTGCAAATGCCAGCTTTAATAATTGTAGTGCCTCTTGCCCTCGTCCCATGGTGGCCTGTATTTCTGCCAGCCCAGCGAAGATCCAGCTATGTAGAAGTGGAGAGATGCTATCAATCCCTGCATTCACACGGCGTAGGGCATCATTGTATGCACTCAAAGCTGATCCAACCTGCTTACGCGCAGAGAAGATTGTTGCCAGACGAATCTGCGCAGCAACGTACATATTCCAATCTGTAGAAAGTTGACTGTAAACAAGCGCCTGCGTTCCGTTAGCCTGTGCAGCGGCAAAATCGGCACGTTGGAGATCGAGTAATGCGATCAACTGATAGACCTGAGATGTGAGGCCCGCCGCCGTTTTTTGGTCTGGACCTGGTGAAAGTGTTGGTTTGCTTAAACCTGCTAGGTAGGTGGGTGCGGTGTGTTCTAGCTCAACCTGATGCCCTGCCATGTAATTTTTCCAACATTCAGCAATGCTAGAAGCCCATTGGGCGAGCGTTTCAGCAGATACCTGTGGATCATCAAGAGAAGCTAAAGACTCATCCATCTCGGTATATTGCTGTGTCTGTTCCCCAATAGGTATACTTCGGCGAAGGTCAGCAGGATGAGTAAAGCCCAATTCTTCGGCTGACATTTCAAAGACTTGACAAAGCGCAATCAGAGAAGAATGGCATGGTCTCTGTCGGCCTGCTTCCCAACGAATATAGGTAGAGAGGCTAACTCCAACCTTGCCACTCACAAACTCGGGTGTCCAGCACCGCTCGATGCGAGCTGATTTTAATAGGTTGTTCTGTTTTTTCATTAAATGGTGGCGTGGAGATCCTTCGCGTTGTATCTGGGAGAGAAAACGCTGTTACTCCTTTCTGCCGTGCCCCCTTTGCAGAGAAATAGTTTTAATCTGGAGCACTCAGCTCCCTCCAGTTTTCTGGGATCTTACTATAAGTCTATCTTACCTGCACGCAAGTATCAATAGGGTCGAGTCTAGAGATCTCCTAAGTGTGATCAAAAATGTTAGAGTAGGAAGGAGGTTAAGATGATGTACATCAAAGGGTCTATGATAGATCATATCGGTTGCATGGTACGCCATGGACTAGGTGGGGAGGAGATAACAGCAGGCTCCCAACCAGGTTCCCCAAACAGGATCGAGGCATTCCATTTCGGATTTTTGCGGTAGAAGCAATAACGAATCTGCCAGTGTGGCCCAATCTTCTTTTTCTCATAGCAAGCTGTTTCGATGCCGAGCTGGAAAGCTAAGAATTGAGCATAGTAAGCTTGGAGATGATATTCCATCGAATCCGTGTCAAGTTCGTGGTCGGTGAAGGACATTTGTAAATCAAAGCTGTAGGCGTAGTTGCTGACTTCTGGGTCACGATCCTCTTCAGCTACTTGACGAATGAAGATCAGCATGCCTAACGTCTCAAATTGGCAGTATGGCTCTTGTGCATGCAAATTTAATTTGAATGGGGGGAGCGAAAACGCCTCGCGTATCTCAGTGACGAGATATGCTAGTGATTTGTCAGTCTTAATCCAGATTTGAAGTGACATAAAAGTCCATCCTTGCGGGTATGGGAGGTTTGCGTGTTAAGAATATAGTCACCATCTTAACGCTTGTCTAGGATAGGTGTCAAGCCATTCCCAAAACCCGGCTGGTGAATGCTTAGGGAAAGATCGCTCCTGGTATTCATACGTGATGCAATTACAAAGTAAAGGTAAAATGTGTTCATTTTGTCTATTGACAAAGATGGATCAATTTGGGTATGATTGACAAGAGATACTTGCTGTATCACTTTTGAAATATAAGCTTGATATCATTGAGAATAGAGGAAGACACCGAAGAAAATCTGTTTACAGGGAAGGTCGCTGTTTCCTCATTAGCCCTAAAGACATGTAACTTTCTAACATCCAATCTACTGGACAACTAGACAAGATGGAACAAGAACAACTCATGCTGTTATCTTGCCGTCTGATGACCATGGGATAGTCTTCAGAGATCTTGCATTGCTTGTGATACTTTTACTTTCGTAGTTTCTCTAGTGCTCTACACAAAAAAAGATTTTATATTGTATATTCTCCTCTGTAGTGCTTTTTCTATAATTATCAATGTTCTGTAAGAGCAAAAAGGAGTCTGATCATCCTATGGAATTGAAACCAAAGAATTATAGAGATGCTGTAAAATCTTCTGAATCAAAAAAAGCATTTAAGACATCTGAAGACCGCATGAAAGAAAACCTTCGGTATTTCCTGAAGGAAGAAGTCCCACAGTGGGTTGAGCAGTGCAGACAAGGGGAAGGAGAGAAACAAAGCACGATCCGCAACTCAAGCTTGTCTGACTGGGCTGTACAAGCGTATGACAAAGCGTCTCGGATGGTTTCGTTCCTGTGGGAGAAAAAGTCTGCGATTGGCATAGGCGCGATGCTGGCCTTTGCGAGACTGGGTGTTGATGGCCGTCCCTTGGGCAGGAACAACGCAACAGACCTGTCTCCTGTTGAGTGGAAAGGGTTCAACAATTTCTCGCACTCAACTGCATTTGAACCTCTTGTGCATTGGAGAAAGCTCCAAGAAAACGGTACTGAGCCTAGCATGATAGTTTCCAGGCAAAGCATCAAAGACACCTCGAATCTTCCACAGATTGCTAATGGCCCCATGGAGATCCTAAAGCTCGATTCTGCGGCCCGTGCGCATCTTGAGAAGCTTGGAGAGAATCCTGATCAACTTGTGCGAGAGACAG
>CBJMBI010000565.1:0-3077 GCA_966427955.1 uncultured Ktedonobacterales bacterium | reverse complement strand
GCGTCATTGAGCGCAGGAAGCCTCAATGCTGACCTAGTTCCGTCAACGGATGTTAACGCGTACAAGTGGCTTAGCCTGCATATTAATGGCAATGCCTATTCTGGCACGCTGACATTCCAGGCCAGCAACGATAACACGAACTGGATTTCTATCAACCTTCTTGGCGGCACTAGTCTTAATAACGCCTCCACCACAACTACATCTACAAATGCTCTTTTTACCGGACCTGTGTACTATCGATATTTTCGAGTAAGAATGACATCTTACACAAGTGGCACAGCTCAAGGAACTTTGCAACTATATACATCATCTGCTTTCTACATATTCAATAACCTTAACGCTTCACAAAGCGGCACTTGGACAGTTCAACCAGGTAACACACAAAATACAACCGCATGGCTTGTAGCAGGACCCACCAACAACGCAACACAAGCAGCAAATACAGCAGGAAACGTGGTGGTTAAAGGTAGTGCAGGATACTTACATAGCGCGGTAATAACTGCAACAGGGACAGCACAGTTGGACATCTACGATAATGCTTCCACCAACTCAGGTACAAAACTGCTTTCCATACCTGCCAATGCTGCTGTAGGGACGATCTATGCGTTTCCTGGTGGCGCAAGAGCAAGCAATGGAATTGTGTCTAATGGAGTCGCAAACTGCCCTGGGGTCACTTTCCAGTATCAATAGAACAGGGATTTAAACATGACAGTAAAGATAGGCATGAACTACGGTCATCAGCCGTCATCATCCTATAGCGGTGCCCAAGCGGATGCTGATTTTGCGTATCTGAAGAGGCTCGGATTTACTAATATCCGTCTTGCTATGCCGACTTATGATTCGACTACCTCTCTCCCCAATGTCCAAGATATGGCAATTAGAGCAGTAGCACATGGATTTTATGTGGTCATGGGGGTCACGGCGGGATTTGGTACCAATACTATCACAAGTGCAAGATGGTCAGCTCATACCGCGTATGTTCAAAATACATTCGCTTCTTGGTGTCAATCGCATGGGATATCAGAGCTTTGCTTGGACAACGAAGTAGAACTAATGCTAACTAGCCAAGTTACTTCAGCACAAGCAAGGTCAGATCTTCGGTCATTAGCCAGTACCATAAAGACGAACAATCTATTCACTGGTAAGGTGAGCTATAGTACGGCAAATCAGTCTAGTATTGTAACTCCTTGGTATACAGCAAATGAAGGAATAGGCGTATTGGATTTAATAGGTTTCAACACGTATGGAACAGCAGCAGCTCCGCCAGCAAGTTCCAATTTTGCTACAGAGTGTTTTAACGTTTCAAGCGGTATAGGCACAAAAGCATATATATCAGAGTTTGGATGCATTACTAACGGTTTTGGTGACTATAATGAGGAAGCAGCATGGTATAACGATGTCATTAATAGAATAGCATGCATGCAGCAGCAGATGCAAAACAAGCTTGCGTACTTTTTTTGCTTTAGAGGTGGCGGCTTTGGGTTACCTGTTGACTCCTTTGAGGTTGTTCGATCAGATGGTTTTATTCATTTGGCTATGAGCGCATTGCTTGGACTTGACCTCACTTCAAATACTATTGAGCTTCCGACTGCCTACAGGAGGGGATGATATGGGATACCAACCATGGCCGCAAAATCAAATTGATCCAATGTTGATTATTCCGTTGTCGCTCGATAGCGGTACAGAGGATCTGGCAGGGGCTTCATACACTGAATTTGCCGTATACTTTCACAGAGTAGGGGTACAGCCTTCTTCTGTTGCTGGTGTTGGACAACTGGCTGTCATGCAGCTCAATCCAGGACAATTGATCTATAAATTAGCCTCTGATGATGTATCGATTGCTTCATATGGATCAATAGAGGTACAGCGAACATTACCCTCTCCTAATGGAGGAGAAACGGTAATTTATGACGCCATACCATTCAACATTGTGCCCAGCTAAAGGAGATTTTTATATGAAATTCGATGCAAATGGTTGGTTAGATGTTGCAACTGAAGTTGACTACTCTGCCAACTCAATGTCTAGGCAAGGGTACGGTATCAAGTACCTTGTACTTCACGGTACAGCAGGGGGTACTTCTGCACAAGGTGTTGGAGAATACTTCAAGAGCACAGTAGGAGGCTCTAATCCGGTCAGTAGCCACCTCATCATCGATCAACAGGGCAATATTGTCCAAGGGGTACCCATGACACTTGCCGCGTTCGCTAACGGGGTTATCACCAATGGACATGCGGCGTATCTTCCAGATCCTAGCATCAACCCAAATTGGTACACAGCGTCAATTGAGTTCGTCAAACTGTCAACAGATAATTCAGACGCTTTGACCGATATTCAAGCCAAAGTGGGATTTGAGGTTATCAAGTGCATTTGTGATACTTACCACATCCCCAAGAGAGCTGGTGATGCGAACGGCGGCATTATTAGTCATGCTGATATTGATCCTATCAATAGAAGTAGATGCCCGGGTACATTCCCGTGGGATGCACTATGGGCATATTTAGCAAATGGAGGAAACATGAACGTACCGAACGGATGGTCTGACGATGGCCACACACTCAAGGCCCCTGATGGAACGCCCGTTGTACTGGGCTTCAGAGACCACGTGCTCAACTCGAATTGGGATCCTGCAAACATTCCTCTTGAGGCAGAGCACCATGACATCATCTTAGAGCAGTCGAACACGGCTCTAGGGGATGGTCAGAGTCAGATGTTTCGCAAGACCAGGATGGAATTCAACAAGAAGATGGGTGTCTTTGAGGGCTGGTTAGGTCAAGAGCTGCTGTGGTACCAAAAACAGTACCAAGCTCTTCTAGCAAAGGTGGCCGATCTTCAGCAGCAGCTCAACGCCGATACGCAAGCTCAACAGATCAAAGCGCTTCAGAGCCAAGTGGCCACATTGCAAGCTCAAAATGACCAGCTCAAGGCGCTACTCGACGCCTCAAATCTTGGCAAGATTAACGCTCTGGCCCAGCAGATTGCAGGACTGTCACAGGTACATTAGGAGGTATACAGTGAATTGGGCACAAACAGTTAACACGCTTATATTTGTGTTTGGGACATTTATAAGTATTCTAGA
>CBJMBI010000564.1:0-3081 GCA_966427955.1 uncultured Ktedonobacterales bacterium | reverse complement strand
CTCAGTCTCTTCAGTTCTCCTTCAACGATTGGCGCAACACTGGGGATTTGGAGGAATAGGTTCATTGCTCCAACAAAAACTATAACATTTTTTGGTCTATATATCTATCTCTTATATATTAATAGACACAACTATTAAATTAATAGATCTACTTATAATACACTCCATTAACGAGACAAAGCCTCTTTTATACAAAAAACCGGAATATTTCCGGTATGCATTTTATACTAGAAGAAAAACGAGATTAGGCAATTTTGAAACATAGCTTCTTTGTCTTCGTCATGTTTGCTAATGGCCAGGGAAGGTTTACTTTTGTTCTTGCCTTGTTTTTTGACCATTCTTATGCTACAGTGAGAAGGAATAATTGCATATCAGACAGGTATGAGGTACAGTGCTCCTGTCAATCTCGTCATAGACTTAGGCCCCTGCACTGAGAACATGGCATAAGTGCCAACCAAATAGATAGCATATTTCCCTCATTCTGCCAGCACCAAACATTCTTGCAAATTGTTTCCCATTGATCGCTCCCATAGTAATTTAAGAACTTTTTCTAGCCAAGACAGTCAGAAAAGCATAGGAATATGCGATTGTCATGCTTGTGTAGTACTTTCCTGCTAATATCAGCAGCAGCTAATAGCAAAAGAGACAGCTTTATGCTAAAAAATAACTATATTTTTTCTAGAAGAAGGGTTTTAATTACTATGAAGCTAGACCATTTTAATAGTATACGGAAAGGTGGTCGTTCTATTGACGCAAGCGACATAACCAAATCAATGGCCGTACATACTGTAGGTAAGCTGAAGTTTTTGTTCAAAAAGAGTTCCAGGCAGCACAAACCTGCAGCTTATCAAAGGGTGCTGACTATACGCCCCATGCCAACGGAAACTATATATTCTCTCCAATGAATATCATAGGAACCATTGACCAGCCAGATCAAAACTTTCATTGATTCATTTTGTTATATGCGAGATCTTCCATCTGATTGAGGTAAAAATGGCAATACAGGATCGAGTGGGACAGCAACTCGGCAATTATCGACTAACTCATCTGCTAGGACAGGGCGGATTTGGTGATGTCTACCTAGGTCAGCATATCTACCTCAATACACAGGCAGCTATCAAGGTATTGCATGAACAGATGACGGCTCAGGATTTCCAGAACTTTCTCAAAGAGGCACAAACGGTTGCAGTTCTGAAGCATCCTCATATTTTACGAGTACTGGAGTTTGGCCTAGAGAAAGCCACACCATTTCTTGTAATGGAGTATGCTGCCCGTGGCACATTGCGTCAGTGCCACCCTCAGGGTACGATAGTTCCGCTCCCAATTGTCGTATCGTATGTGAAGCAAGTGGCATCAGCACTCCAGTATGCACATGATCAGAAAATTATACACCGTGACGTGAAGCCAGAAAATATGTTAGTGGGTGATCAGGGGAATATTGTGCTAAGTGACTTTGGCACCGCTATTGCTGCACACAAAACTCAGTCACTTAATACACATGATGCCATGGGTACTGTCTGGTATATGGCTCCTGAACAGATTCGAGGCAAAGCACGCCCCGCTAGCGACCAATACGCATTAGCTGTAGTAGTCTATGAATGGTTATGCGGTGTATGCCCATTCGTAGGTTCAGCTCCCATCGACATTGCTCTCCAACACCTCTCTGAATCACCAGAGCCATTACAAACAAGAGCTCCCGGTATCTCCAAAACAGTGGAGCAGATCGTGCATAAGGCATTAGCCAAAGACCCACGGGAGCGTTTTTCCTCCATCTTGGAGTTTGCCGATGCTCTTGAGCAGGCATGCCTACCTGATAGACAAGTGTCACTCTCTCAATCTCCGATCAAGATTCAGGAAGATCTCTCAAGTGGAGTAACAGCGCCATTGATACTCAGCCAACCCATACAGTCATCACAGTCAGCACAGGCAATTGTACTGGTACCAGTTGTTGGTACCCAGATCGCAATCTATCGCGGTCACACTCACTTTGTAGAGACTCTCACATGGTCCCCTGATAGCTCGCGCATTGCCTCAGGAGGCTGGGATCAAACCGTACAAGTATGGGATGTGACGACAAAACAGCCTGTGGTGATCTATAACAATCATGCTTCTGGCAAAACTGCGGGCGAGGGAATCCCTGAAGGTATGGTTTTTGCAGTGGCTTGGTCCCCCGATGGGACCTCTATTGCTTCAGGAAGTTGGGATAAAACTGTGCAGGTATGGGATGCGACTAATGGAAGACAGATCTACATCCACCGCGTTCACGTCACCAGTGTTCCAGCCGTGGCTTGGTCGCCTGATAGTAGACGCATTGCCTCAGCAAGTGTCGATGGTACTGTACAGGTTTGGGATGCAGCAACAGGTATGCATGCTCAAACTTTTCGTGGCCATCACAGCTATGTTTATGCCGTCACATGGTCTCCAGATGGTACACGCATTGCCTCTGGCGGAAATGATCGGAAGGTACATATATGGGATGCGCTCACAGGCCAACTTCTCCTAACTTATGAAAATCATGCCAGCAACGTTACAGCAGTAGCTTGGTCACCTAATGGATCTTGCATAGCATCTGGTAGTAGCATACATAAAGGCGTGATTCATGTGTGGGATGCAGTGACGGGAATACAAATTCAGACGTACGAGGGACACAGTGGAAATATAAATGCTGTCTGCTGGTCTCCAGACAGTACACAAATTGCATCAGCAAGTACCGATGGGACAGTACAAGTATGGTATGCTTCTACAGGAACAGAAATCTGGACCTATAACGGTCATTCTGACCAAGTCAATGCCGTGCAATGGGCTCCAGATGGCTCCCGTATCGCTTCAGCAGGTAGAGATACAACAGTACAAGTGTGGCGTGCTTAGTCTTTAATAAGCTCTAAAGCGGCGTTTCTTTCCAAATACTACTAGGAGGATGAAGAAACGTCGCTCTTTTTGATGATACAATGCTCTTAGGCAAAGAGCCATGAATAGAGAACAGCTTTAACTCATCTACTAGTATTCTAAAATTGAGACAGGGAAAATTGGCAAGAGGGCATAAGACATTGGCATTCCCAATATGTCTAAGCCCCAGATAAG
>CBJMBI010000563.1:0-3086 GCA_966427955.1 uncultured Ktedonobacterales bacterium | reverse complement strand
GGAAGACAACCCTTCGCTTCACGCGCTCGCGGCGCGTTGAGTCGCCCGCTCGAGCCTCGAGGATGGGCCGATCTATCGGAAAACAAAAATCACCCGAAGGTGCTTTTTTAATTAAGGATGGGAATCCTAGCCCCTATCCAATCATGAATTGTCGGCGGAATGGAAATGGTTCCTTGTTCGGCATAGGAGTCTGAATCATCAAAATAGTGAATACTGTTTTGATTTATCTGCAATGGTTTATGCCCCAAGGTGTCGCCAAGAAGTATCTTGTAATACCTTCTTGCCAGCACGGAGCCATGTCCATCCCTGACGGTTAGCTGCACTCTATCCAACCCCTCACCGAAGAAACGGCTGTTGCGCACCCCTGTTCCGCAGATGCTAATGTTGTATTTCTTACCGCCAATTTCCTTTAATCCACCATTAAGTCTTTCGGTGTAATTGTACCGCTCGCAGTCGGCTTGATGGAAAAAATTGTATAAATAGGTTGACGAGGCAAGAAAGGCAGCAGCCCAAATAGCCAAAGTTGGAGCCATCTTAAGCAGCTCTTTCGAGAACGATTGTTCTGTTCTGTAGACCCTGTATGTCTTATAAAGAAAGAAGACCGTTGTTATAGTAGCAATGCCAATACCAATTTCTTTCGCATAGAATAACCAGAAGAACATTCTCAGGTTGGGTCCATTTGACGGCAGAGCCCAAGCAAGAAACAATGCCAACAAAAAGGCGGCCATGATTGCGGCAGCAATCAAAAGCACATTCTTTACTGACTTTTTGAAGTATTGTCGTATCGTCGGCATATCGTTCCGAGTTCGATCGTGATGGGGTTTTTGAGCTTGTAGAGTTGAGGTTTGCTATATATCATAAAATCCTCACCTCGATTGTGCTTCGCCCTCCATCCGTTGTATGACCTGTTGTAGACCGGCCAATAAACATCTTTTTCTAAAAATTTACCAAACATGCCGCGTCTAGTGTCTATTGGCTTGTCCACTGCCTGTTGATTGGGCAGATAGTCCGATTTTTTGCGATATATCTCAATCGTTTCGTTATCGTTGATGTTTTTGCGCCTCAGACTCGGCTCAATCTGCCCGGCTATGTCATTTCCTGCCAAATAGTACGATGTAACCATGCCTTTCTCATTCCAGTGGCCGAGGTATTGGCTTTTGGATGGGTCTTTGTCGTTGAATGAGTAGTTGTCTTTGAGATAAAGATAAACGTGAGTGAGCTTTGCCGTCGCATCATTACAATACTGATGCGGATCTGTATCGTACTTGTAGTATCTAGACCCAGTAATTTCAACTCTTCCAATAGCGGCGTAGAAGACAAAATTACCCAGTGCCGCTGAGATATCGGTCATTGCAAGAACACCTTCAGTGGTGTCAAGCATAGACACTTCCTTTTTTTGAAAGTGCCAATCCATGTGGAATTTTCTCAAATCCGTGGTGAAGGTCGTTGTATCAAAACCTAAGGCTGGATCGGCGCTGGAAGTCCTCGTAAAAGCCTCTGTCGCGTGCTGAAGAATCTTCTTCCTTAGTACGGCATGTGCATTTTTTGAATAAATGAGATCAAGAAGTTGATTAAACCTCTTTTTGACGCCTTCGAATTTCAAAGCCCAAGCGAGGGTGATTGTTGTATCGTCAATCGGTTGAGCAGAGTCAAGATCGTCATCCCAAATATGAGCAGGGCCGTGGAACCATCTTCTGGCAATCTTGGCAGCTGTGGGCCAGCCAATATGATCCATAGCTCCCGGGATGTCCTGAAGATCAAACTCAGGAAGTTTTTCGCGGTCTTCGGCCTCCTTGGGCTGTGGCTCAGGTGGTTGCTTCGGCTGCTGCTTTTTAGCTTGCTCGGCAAGCAACTTTTGGCGTGCCGCTTCCGCTTGCTGCGCCTTTAGCTGTTCAGCGGTGGGCTTAGGCGGAGGAGGAGGTGGTGCCTCGCCAGGTGCGAGCCTGTCAAAGGAGATTTTTTGAAGTGTGTTGATGGGAACCGCACCTCTGGCCCCAAGGTGCTCCTTCCATACCGTTCCACGAAAGACTGAAGGCTCCATTGTGTAGTACGGCACCTTCCTGACCTTTACACCCATAGCAGTTCGCTGTCAGATTGCAGAATCCCGAGGAATATCATACGTCTGATAAATGGGCAAGAGGAAACCGGGAAAATCCGACGAAGGAGTGCCGAATTTAATTACTGCCTGTCTGTTTGGTTGGCCGTAAATCTCCGGTGCCATTTTCTGGAAGACTTCAGCGAAATCTTCATGAGATGAGCTACGGCCAAGGGAGTGGCCCCTGCTCCGAAGAGTTGGTTTACGCAACTGATGCCGCTCTCGGTTAGAGTTTCGTTTCTCTTGTAGTGCTTGGGATGGTATGGCTGGGCCGCATCCAGCAAATCCTGCGAGATGGACTGTATAACCTGATTAGTTGTGTCAACCTGCTGCTTGTACTGCTCGACCTGTTTTGAAATCTTCTTCTTGAGTCTTTTTATTTCAAGTAGGTGACTTTTCTCTGCAGCCTCAAACATAAGGCAAATCAAAGTTGAGGCGCATCGTTGATTTACTGCCAACTTCCATGTGAATCTTGTCCCTCATCGTTCGCACACGCTCAAGAATCGTGTGATCATATCGCCTTGAGTTTTTCACGATATTAGCCAGCTCGGAATAGGAGCCAACATCCACAGTGAATTGATGTGGCTCATGACCGATGGCATTTCTGTAGTTGATCAGAGTGATAAACTCCTTTTTCTCGATTTTCGAAATAACGCCTTCGTCAACCAGCATCTTGGTTGCCATACGCATGACTTTGGATGCGCTCGCCTCCTTTTCTTTGTCGCCCTCATCTTTCCGCTTTAATCTGTCCTCTCGCTGAAAAATCGCATCGTTGCCACGGATAGCTCCGAGAATGAAGCGTCTCAGATCTTCTATGTAGAAGATGATTAGAATCATTTCAAGCGCTCTTAGTTTCAGTTCGTTTGCTTCCAGCGCACTTGGAAGAGGGCCTTTGGGCCGATGTGGTTTCATTGGTTTGTAGTTCAACTCGCGCGAATCAGTCGCTCGTCCCGAGAATCACGCTCGATGCTTTGAATGCCGCGATAGCGGA
>CBJMBI010000562.1:0-3091 GCA_966427955.1 uncultured Ktedonobacterales bacterium | reverse complement strand
CATACGATAAAATCCTTCTGGACCTAATTGCCGTATGATATCAAATTTACGATCGTAGTCATTCATAAGAGACTTTTTTTGTTGATTAAAAACTTCATAGTCAGCGTGTTCTGGACATTCCCTTTTAAAGTCTTCAAAAGTAAGTCTATTGAGCTTACGCCATTTCTGATCAAGCTCACTAAGAGCCTGATAGAATTTCTTCTGTCTCTGTTTATCACTTCTTCCTTTCTGACCATCAGCAAACCACTTTGCCACGTAAACCGCTTGGCCGCCTAAAGATCGGTCACCGAATTTCTTCTCACGACTCTTGCCATACTTCTTCATGTAATGCCAGCCTTGCGGCCCTAATTTCTCCATTATGACAATTGTACGCTCGTAGTCTTCCTTAAGAAACTTTTTTTGTTGGTCAAAAAGTTCATAATCAGCGTGCGGATACTCCCTTTTAAAGTCATTAAAATTGAGCGCATCAAGCTTATTAAATTTATTCTGAAGATTATAATGATCCTGATGCAATTCATGCTGGTATCTTTCAGCTTTTCCTCGTGCATTGCTTTCTCTTGTGGCTCTGAAAGCCATCATTCCCAACCGCTGGAGATCTCTGACTGCACGGGTTTCCGCTCTCCGGAAGTCCGATTCTACCGCATCGAGAAAACCCCTTGTTCCTCCAAGTAAGCCGGGTTTATCGCGCGTAGGTTTATTTGACAGAATAATTTTGTCAGACGGACTTACATCCAGTAATGCATTTGTCTCAGAATCGGATCCACTCGAATACTCACTTGAAGATCGCGTGTCAGAATGCCAGCTGGCCTCGTCAGAAATCACTAGCATCTTTCCCTTTCTGGCTCGTTCCAGTTCATAGCATGCTTGTTCATCACCTCCCCGTCGCTGCAAGTCATTGTGAGCTGCATACTGATAGCTCTCTGGACTGGTAGCAAAATCATGCCCTTTTCCATTAGAGCGAAAAGTATCTTTTATTGGTGAATCAGATTTTTGATCTTCCCCTTCGCGGAACCGTGAAATGTCGTTTGGCATATGTTCTCCTTTATAAGTATTGAGAGTTTCTAGAACTTGTAGAATTGGAGTATCGCCTACTGCTTCATTAGCCTAGTGTCTTAGAGAGCGGACGTGCACCCAGGTACATCCAAGGTTCAATAGCAATCCCCTTGAAGACCGCTGCGAGAGTTGGGATATCGCCCAAGGTTTGGTGGACAAGCTGTTCGGCCTGAGCATGAACGTCCCATACATCTGGTCAGTCTGCTTCCCACCCTTGCTTTTCAAGCTCATGAAGACAGCTCCTCAACAGCTCCGCTTCCTTTGATCCCGTTTCGATCCACGGCGACCAATAAACCGGGATGTAAAGTCCCAGCCGTCCATGAAAGTTCGTCAAAGTGATTTCAATCGGCGGGTGTTTGATCATCGCTTTCCGCATTGGTCCCGACACCCAGAGTTCATCCTCCCGTTTTTCAACTGGAATGGTATACGTTTGTGAGCCCCAGGCTAGTTCGGCATACGGTTTCTGATACTCCAGAAGACGTGCTCGTGCGGAGTGCATCTCCAGAGTGTGTAGTACAGGGACATACCCTTCTGGAAGCTGTTGCGCGTGAGCACGCGCCAACCAGTCTGCCAAGGCTGGCAATGTCAATTCAGGGACCTCCTTCTTGCCAGGCTTGTTCTGCCAGAAGCTCTGTGTCCATGGGGCAACAATATAGTCAGGTATAGATGCCTCGCACAGATGCCAATCTCTAATAGGAACAGGAATTTCGTTCTCGATACAGGGGAATTCGCGCGGCGATCTCGCTGCCATTTCAACCGTCACCGAGAGTGGTCGTACAACTGGCCACACTGCGGCGAAAACGGCATTGGCAACAGCGATCAGTTCATTGAAATCGACTTCGCTTTTCACAAAGCGGACGAAAGACAAACAATCCTCTAATGCATCTGGAAGATAGCGCCATATTTTCATAATGTTATTGACCTTGCAGGTCCCTCCATGTCCATAATGCCGGAATCACACCCGGCGTTTCGTTGGTTAACTCGAAAAGTGCTTGACCATTTTGGTCAATCACAGTCAGTCGTTTGATGAACTCTATTGGCTGATTTTCATAATACTTATCTCGATGCAAATTGTCTACTACATCTCTGAAGACATTGCGCGGACTGCCATAGGTCTTCGTTGGATCAGTAATGGAGCGTTTTATATACTCGCCGTGAACATCATACACCATCATCGCATCACCACCAATGTGAGCAGATTCAGGAGGCCAAGGTACAATTGCTATTGTCGCTTCTAGATCGCCGGGTGGGGGTGGTTCCTTACCACTGCGCACGTCATCCGGAAGCTTGTCTGCGGCGTGGTTAATGGCGTTAATCAATGCTTGAGCAATTTCTTTGAGAATAGCGCCCCTTGGCGCGAAGACCTCGATTTGGTGCAAGATCTCGGGCTTCTCACCGGGTTCCTCGCGTTGAACCACGATGTCGAATGATTTGGCAGTGTTGCCTAGATCCTGACCGATGTATACTTTCACAGAGGAATCATCAATATATTTCTGGAGCTGGTGCTGTGCCTCGGCCAATTCCATAACGTGGCCGAACATATGAGCCGCCTCATGCCCGGCAAACCGATGTACCCAACGGTCAAAGCCAACAATGCGTTCTTCTTGACTGACACGCTCAATTATTTGGAACTTGTCTGCGTGCCCCTCAGCACTCAGCTTCTCTTTAATCAGAAGGAGTTTCTCCTCTAGCTGCTCTTCTCGCTCCTTCTGAGCTACAGCATCAGCATCTCTATTTTTATCATCTTCATCACTACTACTATCATACCCATCACGCACCCCACGATGGCCACCATCCCCACCACCCTGCCCACCACCACTGTCACCAGCCAATTGAGCTTGAGAGTCGCCTTCCACATGCTCTACCTGGACACCACTCCTCTGCGACGTCCCCTCATCCCCCACTCTCCTTCTGCTCGCTAACATCTGCCATATCTTTTTTGTTACTTCTCTTGCATATTGGAATCTACCACTCTCATCATCACTGCTGCTACTCGACGCTTCATCCCCTCTCTCAGAACTCTCACCACCTCCATTGC
>CBJMBI010000561.1:0-3093 GCA_966427955.1 uncultured Ktedonobacterales bacterium | reverse complement strand
TCTGTATCTGTCAATTCAATCTCCTTGGCAGAAAGGTCTTGTTGAGAAGCTGCACCTTGCCAGAAATATCTAAACTCAATTTGCATCGAAATGGTTCCTTTCATTGTTTCAAGACTATAAACGCTATATACAGTTACTATGTGAATTGCTGCAAGCTCACGCGGGCTAAACTAGCCTTACTACTCTTTCGCTCCTGCAATTGCTGCTGAATGAGCTTGGCATAGTAGCCATTGTGTTGTAGCAATTCGTCATGCTTACCCTGCTCCACAATCATTCCCTGGTCAAGCACTAAAATGACATCGGCTTTGCGAATCGTGCTCAGGCGATGGGCAATGATAATCTGCGTGCAGGCAAAGGCTTCCAAGTGTTCCGCGACACGCTGCTCGGTGACCACATCCAAACTACTGGTTGCCTCATCTAGTAACAGTATAACAGGGTTATGCGCAACAGCACGCGCAATGGCCATGCGCTGCCGCTGACCACCGGACAAAGCACTACCACCTTCGCCAACAAAGGTATCGTAGCCCATCGGCATCCTCTCAATATCCTCATGAATAGCTGCAATTTCGGCGGCATACCTAGCTTGTTCCCTATTCATCTTGGGATTGTTGAGCGTGAGATTTTCGAGGATTGTCCCGCTAAAAACTACCGTATCCTGCATCACCACTCCGAATTGACGCCGTACTTCCTGGTACTTCATTCGCTGTAATGGAATACCGTCGTAGCTAATGGTGCCGCTGGTTGGCAGATAGAGTGCCAGTAATAATTTCCCGAGCGTACTTTTGCCGGAACCCGTACGCCCAACAATAGCAACCTTCTGTCCAGCCTTGATCGTTAGATTGATAGAATGCAGTACATCTGTGCTATCAGGACTATAACGGAAACACACATTTTCCAGGTGAATGTTCCCACTCAGTTTCGGCGGTGACTGCACTGCTTGTTGATGTTGCTCTGGTGCAGTTGCGGTAATATCAGTTAAGCGCTCCAAGTTGGCCTGTACAAGTTGTAATTGTTGTGCTCTGCCCACTACTCCAGAAAGCGGACCTAAGAAACTACCAGCCAGCGTGTTCAATGCGAGCATAGTTCCTACACTCATTGAGCCATTGAGTACCTGCACAGCACCCACCCATAACAAGGCAACGGAAGAAAAGGCTTGCAGCGCCGACATTGCAGTCCCCGAGACTGAGGAAAAATAACTGCGACGCACCGAGAGACTCAACTGGTCAAAGAAGAGATTTGACCAACGAGTATAAACTTCCTGCTCAGCGCCAGCCGCCTTGACTGTAGCAATGCCATTCAGAGCTTCGGCTAGATAGCCCTGTGATTTGCCCTGCGCATTCAATTCCTGAATTGCCAGCTCGCGGATAGGTTGATAGGTAAAGACGAGAAGCAGTACTTGCACCAGACCGATCGCCAGAGTTAGCAGCGTAAAGGGCAGTGATTGTTCGAGCAGAATAAACAAATACAGAACAACCATGCTGCTATCCAGCAATGTTCCAATTAGATTACTGCTGAGTATATCCCGAATACTACTATTGCTTGCCATACGTGTCAGCAAGTCACCGCTTGAACGCTGCTGGAAAAAGTTATAGGGCAGCGAGAGCAGATGCTCAAAAAAGCCAAGCATCATATGGGTATCGATGCGGGCACGCAAATAGACCAGCAGCCAATCACGCAAAAGTGAGGTGATTCCCTGTGCCGAGAATAGCAGGATCATTCCCAGTCCCAGAACGGTCATCATATTAGTGATCTTGAATGGCAGGATCTGGTCGATAATCACCTTGGTCAGAAAAGGTGTCACGAGTCCAAGAATCTGGAGGATGACCGAAGCCACAAGGATCTGCAACAATGCTCCCGGTGCCTGCTTGATACCCCGCACTACATAAGAACGCAGGGTTACAGGAGAAACTGGCGCATTCCGATCAAAATTGGGACCTGGTTCGAGCGTAATGAGAATGCCAGTAAACCCGACATCAAACTCCTCGGCAGTCAGCTTCCGCCGTCTCCCTCCTGCTGGATCTACGACATAAACCCATTTTGGAGACCAACGCTCGACAATCACAAAATGATCAAACTCCCAGTGTACAATAGCTGGCAGAAGAATATGGCGCAATTCAGTATGCTGAAGTGAGAGCGCCCTCACACGCATGCCCATACTACGTGCAGCTTTTACAATACCAAGAGCAGATGTGCCATCACGGCCAACACCGAAGCGTGTCCGCAACTCCGAAATCGATGTCTTGCGACCATAATAGGTAAGGATCATAGCCAGACAAGTCAATCCACACTCTACCTTGCTCATCTGAGCTAATGGATACACATGCCTTCGATGTGTTTTACGCACCAGATTGGACAAAGAGAAGCGGCGCGCCTTTTGTAAACATGCTTTTTGTGGTCGCATGGCTTTCATTAGCTTGGTTTCTTGATCGTATCCAGGATGACTAGGCGGCATCCCCTTCCACGAAGGAGGAACAGCCCCCCACCTTTTTTTTCCTAGACTGGATAGAGAGAAGCGGCGGCCTTTTTTTCGTGGAGCAGCTTTTAGTAGCTTGGTTTCTCGATCATGCATAATATAATTAGGCGCTACCTCTTCGTAAAAAGGAAATAGCGCCCCTCCTTCCTTCTGTAGCTATAATCTCAAGGCTTTTCGTCAGGAGCAGAGAAGTCTTACTTCCCGAACAGACTACCCACCCCCGGCAAAAGCGAGATCAGGCTTTGCGACCCCACCTGTACATCCGCGGTCAATGTACTACCCGCATGCGCTGTCGCAAAAGCAGGGTCTAGTTTGACCGTGACGACCGCCACAGGCTGAGTAATGAAAAGCGGGTAATTTTCGAGATGGAAAAGTGAACGTAGGGCCTCCGGACTCATAGCACCGGGCTCAATACTCGTTATTCGATTATTGGGTTGTTGATCTGACGGTCCGACGTGCAGACGAACGGGAGTTCCTATATGTAAATTCTTCACCTGTGCGGGAGATAAGAAGAGGATGGCCATAGCCGTAGGCAGTATCGTCTTCCCCATCACAGGTACTTGCTTCCCGATTACAGGTACTTGCTTGCCAGTTGCAGACACTGGCTTCTCGGTTGCAGA
>CBJMBI010000560.1:0-3096 GCA_966427955.1 uncultured Ktedonobacterales bacterium | reverse complement strand
AACCAGTGAGTAGCCGGAAGTCAGGATTTGGTTCAGGGGGATTCTGGCCCATGAAGATTGGCTCCTTTGTCGGATAGAGATAACCCGTGTACGTTTGTATCCAAGCGATCGTTCCATCTTGCTGCTTTCGGATCCTATCGAAGACTATTTCTTGGGCAGTCTCGCTCCACACGCCTTGCAGTGTATCCGTAATACCTTGGTCGATATCGATAGTACCGCTTAAGTTCCCAGCACCATCCGAATTGATATTGAACGTTCCCTTAAATCCGTTTGCATTGATATGCCAAATGCCTGTAGGATCAGCCATGAGCGCTCTCCTTTTCTCAATCGCTAACGATGATCTGAAACGGTATCCGATGGCTATAGGTTCTCTTTATTCTTCTTCGGCACAATGCAGAAAAATAATGAGCGTTGTTGTGTGCTTTTGGGCTCTCTCTTGCAGAAGGTCCTCTCTCTCAGCTTTGCTCGACAAGGTGAGCAGACGTGCCGCTGGTAAACGCCTGCACGCCGATCGTTGCACGCCTGTGCTGTAGTACGACTATGGGAAATCAGAACACACATATCCTTCAAAGCTTTTCTGAACGGTACCGCAAGTAAACCGTACCGTTCAAAATACATTGTTGTTGGTGAGCACCTCTTGCTTAGTCTATCATCATTGCTTTTCTGGACATGTTGTTCGGTATGTCCTAACAAATTGTCCCTCTTTCCCTCTTGTTTTTGTGCTTTCCCGAGACAATACTAGATGTGTATGGCAAATGTGATAAGGAATTGCATTTGCTCCGATATTCTGCAAATTCTGTCGTGTTTAGCACTATTGTGTGCAGAGAGGAACATTACATGTCAAAGGTTGTCAGCAAACTTGTTAAATTAGCTGTTGTTTCGTCCACTCTGGCTGTTCTTGGAACCACGATGGTCCTTCCTGTTGCTTATGCTGATGGCAGGCCTGATAGGGGTAGAGCTGAAGCGTACTGCTCCCAGTTTCATGGCAGTGTTTTCTACTACAGTGATGCAGGAGTGTACATGTGTGCGTATCGGGATTCCAACGGGCAGGAGCAAATTACCGGTATACGTTAGATGGCAAAAGCTCGTAAATAAATGCTTGTAACCAGGATTCCAACGGGGAGCAGCAATTTGCCGCTGTACCTGGTTAAGTCGTGAACCACTGATACAGTTAAATTGGGGTATCGCTAGAGGGTAGACGGCTGGCCTAGAAGTTGAGCACATCCACCGCATGGTTATCCAGGTTCAGCTTTCTACGCTGGTAGCGCTCTGTTGTCCTTGGATCGGCGTGCCCTAGTGCATACTGGACCTGATGCAAGGATGCTTCAGCCTCTAATGCCAACGTTGCAAAGGTGGCTCGTAGCCCGTGTGGTGTTAGCTCAGTGCCCACGGGTGCATATTTTTTGACCAGTAACTCGACAGCCTTATCAGTCATGCGGTTACTGGTGGGATGATCACCACGCCGGAAGGAAACGAATAATGCTTCCCCTTCCTGCCCACGTGCTGCTAGGTATTCCTCCAGTGCCCTATACACGTCAACCCTAAGCTTTACAATTCGTCTCTTGTCACCCTTACCATGTTCAATAACTGCTACATGGTGTCCATCCATGATCTTAATGTCTGATCTATTCAAAGCAACTAATTCAGCTCTTCTCATTCCTGTCTTGACTAACATCAGGATAAGCGCATAGTCTCGTTTCCCTTGCTTCGTGCTTCTGTCAATGCTTTCTAGCATATCCTTTGCTTCTGCTTTTGAGAGTGCGGTATGTGTGGTTTCATCATTGTCTGTCTTGAAACCTTTGACACCTTCAGTAACTTTTTCTTTGATGAGTCCTGTAACATACTGCTCATTCATCAATCGTACAGCCACACGAAACATACGCTGTTTTGTGGCCTTCGCATACTTGCTCTCAGCTAAATGCCGACGATATGCTATCATGTCAGATCTGCTGATAGTCGATGGTGTAAGTCCCTGATGTTGCATCCACTGGGCAAAGTACTTTGTGTCGTTTAAGTAGATACGTTTGGACGATGGTGCGAGCTGGCCAGCAATATCGGCAATGGTCTGGTCTAGCTGATTGGAAGTGGGCACTAAATCGGACATTTGAACCTCCTCAATAGGTACGTTAAATTGGTGTTTACCGAAGCTATTGTTGGGTATTGTAAGCCCTCTGGCCGTGGGCTGTCAACATTTTTTTAATCCATATAACGCTATTCTCTATATTATACTTTGATTATAATAAATTGTCTTATTATAACATTTAGAAATATACTAGAATATTCAAGAAAATTGAACCTTTAAGCAACTGGATCCCCTATCATCAAGTGGTACGTCTCTTAAGTGAAAAATGGGGTTCCCTGTCGATCCACGATCTATCCGGTCTCTCTCAAAATGAAAGGAATAGCCAGTGAGAACGCAATCACTTGATTATCATCAGTTCTATAATCATGACGATATCCTAGCATCTAATATCAAAAAGAAGCAGATAAACAAAAAGCCGAATATCTAAACGATCTGGATTCTCAACGCTTCTGCAACCTTTGTCTAGACACTTTGTCCATACTCCTCATGTGGGCAGTCATCGCATGCTCGAAAGTCTGGACGGTTATGGAGCTGGACCCAAAAATCATGTCGGCCTTTCGGTCCAATAACTGCCTGCTTGCGTCGCTGTACGGTGAGGTATTGGCCACGGATCATGTGAGGGAAGAGGTCGGCAGCTGCTTGGTAGGGCACATAATGCTCAGTACAGAAGTCAGAGAGGTAGGTGAATCCGTCAGGTGCTGTGGTTGCTGGTTTGGGTGGTTCCTTCTTCTTTGCCTCCAGTTGTTTGTGGAGTGAGAGCACTTGAGCCTCTAGTTCGCCAACCCTCATCTCCAGTGCGGTAAGCCTCTCTTGCGTCTCACCTGGTCGGACGGTAAGCGAATGATACCAAGCTTCAAGGTCTGCAATTGAAACCTCTGCTTTGTTTTTCTGTGGATAACGAGCCGACAGCTTCCCGGCTTTGATTGCCCGTCTGAGAGTTTTGTCAGAGAGTCCGACCCGACGTGCGGCTTCAGTGATCGTGATATATTCTTCCATAGCTTGCTCCTATCTGT
>CBJMBI010000559.1:0-3100 GCA_966427955.1 uncultured Ktedonobacterales bacterium | reverse complement strand
AACCCTTGTTGTTATAAGCTAGTGCATCCTTAGGATCAAGCCGGATTGCCTCTTCGTATGCCTTGATTGCCTCCTCATAGCGCCCCAGATTGTGGAGTGCAAAACCCTTGTTGTTATAAGCTAGTGCATCCTTAGGATCAAGCCGGATTGCCTCTTCATATGCCTTGATTGCCTCCTTATAGCGCCCAAGTTTGTCGAATGCAAAACCCTTGTTGTAGTAAGCTATTGCATAATTAGGATCAAGCCGGATTCCTTCTTCATATGCCTTGATTACTTCCTCATAACGCCCAAGTTTGCCGAATGCAGAACCCTTGTTGTAGTAAGCTATTGCAAGATTGGGATCAAGCCGGATTGCCTCTTCATATGCTTTGATTGCCTCCTCATAGCGCTCTAGATTGTGGAGTGCCAAACCCTTGTTGTAGTAAGCTGGTGCAAGATTGGGATCTAACCTGATTGCCTCTTCGTATGCCTTGATTGCTTCCTCATAACGCCCAAGTTTGTCGAATGCAAAACCCTTGTTGTTATAAGCTAGTGCATCCTTAGGATCAAGCCGGATTGCCTGCTCATATGCCTTGATTGCTTCCTCATAGCGCCCCAGATCGTGGAGTGCCAAACCCTTGTTGTTATAAGCTAGTGCAAGATTGGGATCAAGCCAGATTGCCTGCTCACATGCCATTAACGCCTCCTCATAACGTTTTAGCATAATAAGCGCATAACCCTTGTTGCTGTGAGCTATTGCATTGTTAGGATCAAGCCAGATTGTTCGCTCACATGCCATTAATGCATCCTCATATCGTTTTAGCATGATAAGCGCATAACCATTCTCTCTATGAGCTAATGCATTAGTAGGGTCAAGCTTGATTGCCTCCTCATATGCTTCTATCGCCTCCTGATATTGCTTCTGATCAAGAAAAATATTCCCTTCTTTCAACCAATCCTCTCGTGATTTGCCAAATATCACCGTCGGCTCAGGAGCCTGCTGAAGTGCTGCAATAAATGCAGAAATATTACTATAGCGGTCCTCTCGCTGTTTAGCCATCGCCTTGAGAATCGCTTGTTCCACATACCCGGGGAGATTTGGGTTGAGTTGTGCAAGTGGAAGAGGTTGCTCATGGTTATGCTTATACCACAGAGCAATAAAGTCAAGGGCCTCGAATGGTCGTTGTCCTGTCAGCAGTTCATAGGCAATGCATCCCAGAGCATATTGGTCACTCTTCTTACTCACTTCTCCCCGAAATTGTTCAGGAGCCATGTAAAGCGGGGTTCCTGCCTCTCCGACGTGCTTGGTTTGCTCAAGGACGACTGCTATACCGAAATCTGCGAGAATCGCCTCACCTTTGGCATTAAACAAAATATTGGCAGGTTTGAGATCACGATGCACGATGTTCTGATCATGAGCATACTGGAGAGCTTGGCCGATCTGGGAAAGGACTAGAAGAGTTTCCCCTATTGGAAGTGGTTGAGGAGGATGCTGGCAGAGACGATCATACAGAGTACCATTGGATGCGTACTCAACGATCAAATAGAGGAAACCTTCGTAGAGGCCAGCATCAAGCAATGGCAGAATGTGAGGATGTTTGAGTTTACGTAAAAAACGAGCTTCTTGGAGAAATCGCTCTCGCTCTTTTTCTGATCCAAGATGGGTATGCAACAGTTTAATGGCCACAGGTGGCTCATCATCAAATACTAGATGCTTTGCAATGTACACACTTCCAAAAGTGCCAGAGGCAATCTCTGCTGTGATTCGGTAATTACCTATCTGCTTCTCAAGCATGCTTTGCATAATGACATCCTCTGTCAAAAAATATTACTGCTCACCTAGCTTCTAATACACGCTTAGATTCTAAAAATTAGCTGAAGCAGGGAAAGTCTGACTGAGGTTTTTTCTCCATCTCCTCTATCTACCCTGTATGCTTCGTTAGATTATTCTAACAGATTTTTCGTACTTTCTCAATTGAGGAGATTACCACAGATCAGAGCAGATCTTCACGCTATTGTCCCTCCTTCTCCCTGGAAAAACTGTTCTCCTTAAGGTATATTTAGAAAAGGAGAGCTTTTAAATAAGCAACTATTCTTAAATGTATCAGCAATTCCAAGTTTCATATGAATGAGAAAGGACCTGTTATGAAGAATTCTCGTGAGATATCTACACATGACAAACACTCTGATGCAAGTAGAAGAGAAAATACCTCTAATTCATCAGATCATCATGCTCGTAAGCAATCGCTTATTGGTCTAGGCTTAGATCGAGACAAATTTGAGAATATGCAGCATGGGCCGTCGGATCAGCAAGCTAGAGACAGTGGAAGTTCTGACTCGGGACGAAAGAATCCAGAAATGCCAGAGCAATTAGGGCAGAAGTGGAGTATGCTTCGGAAGGATAAAAAGCTCTTAGAACAAAATATACAGAATATACAAAGTGCACCAGAAAAGATAGATCAGATAATACAATGGTATGAAACACAGCGTAATAAAATACAATCCGATCAAAATAAAACAAAGAAGGAAGATAATCCAGAGATGTGAAAGCTGATCACACTGGAGATCTCACGCGATAGCCATGACTACTTTGTCTCTCTTTCTCTACTAGAATCCCTCCTTAGGTATCTTGAATAGAGTAGACTCATTGCAAAACAAGCGACCGATCAACACTGCTCAGTGTCGGACAACCGGCAAGAGCCATAGCCATCGTCAATTCATCATACAGCATTTCTAGTACATGCTGAACACCTTCTAACCCATTCACAGCCAATCCCCAGAGGATTGGTCGACCAACAAGAACTGCATGGGCTCCAAGTGCTAACGCTTTCAACACATCGGTTCCGCGTCGAATCCCACCATCAACGTATACTTCACATCGTCCAGCAACTGCATGGACAACCTCGGGGAGTGCATCGATACTCGCAACTGTACCATCAAGTTGTCGACCACCATGGTTAGAAACAATAATCCCATTGGCACCATATTCAAGAGCAAGTAATGCATCTTCTGCTGTAACAATTCCTTTGAGCAAAATAGGAAGGGATGTTATTGAGCGGAGCCAACGCAGTTTTTCCCAGGTCACGACAGCAGGTGAGGGGATGTAATCTCCAGCTACATC
>CBJMBI010000558.1:0-3101 GCA_966427955.1 uncultured Ktedonobacterales bacterium | reverse complement strand
TGCACACTAACAAAGAGCGAACTCGGAGTTGTCCCACTCCAGTTACTTACGGTCAACCAATTTGCATTACTAGTGACAGTCCAGTCTAATGGAGCAGGACAGCTAAGTGAACTCGTCACGCTGACTGATTTAGCAGGTGGGTCAGATTGCAAATAGGCAGCGGTAAAGGAGAGCACACCCGACGAGAACATGAGATCACAATAGGGTGTTACTGTCACAGTAACATCAATGCTTTGTGAACTATGCAGAACTGTACCGAATGCCCGAGTGCTAATATTAATGCTGGCAGTGTAGACGCCCGGTAACAATGTCCTAGTATCCACAGATGTTACGACTTGTGTTGTATTGCCAGGTTGAAGGGTCCCACCATGTGCAGAAAGTGAGAGCCAGGGAACATCGGTCGACGCAACCCAGCTCAATGGTTGCACACCAGGATCACCAATAGTCACGACCTGCGGCTCAGGGCCAAGGCCTCCATCATTTCCAGTAAAAGAGAGAACAGGTGGTGTGACTTGCAGAACAGCTTGATTTTTTGGATCTAACGATGTAACCTGCGCAGTCACATTGAGTGGGATCTCCCCAACATTAGAAGTAAAAGTAATCTGAGCACTATGTGATCCCGGCTGTAAGCTAGAACGATCGACTGCAATGATTACTTTACTTTGCGTACCACTATAAAAGGTTCCACTTTGAGGAGTCATCATCAGCCAAGGTTGTGTGCTACTGCCCTGCCAGGAAATCTGACCACTGCCCGGATTGGTCAACAAAATCGTCTCTTTATTATCTTCAGCTTGGTCACCCGATCCTAGATCGAGATTCTCGACTGATAACTGCAAATGGGAGGGACGTAGAGCGACCTCATTGTCGCCAGAGACCACAACGGGAAAGGATGTAACTTTATGAGTACGAGCATCTTCTGCATTAATCGTATGAGACCCACTTCCCCAGTTTGCTTGTACCTGAACTGTATCAGTGAAATTTCCCTGATCATCGCTGTGTGTAATCGAAGCACCAGCGGTATCCAAAATAGGAATTGAAGCATCACGAGTCAATCCAATAAGTCCCTGAGGAGAAAAGTTCACACCGCGTAATGACATTGTAGCCCCAATAGTGAGTTCCTGTGGAGTAACCTGTAATGAAAGAGGCCCATATTGTAGATAAGGATTCGAGTGCTCGATTGAACCAGTAAGACCAACAGCGCCGACGAGCACAAGTAACACAACCATCCAGAGCCAAAAAACAGCCTTTGGGGAACGCCAGCCAGGCTGTGGTTTATTAGTTAAGGGGACATATTGCACCATGGGTGAGATCATCGGACGTGGAGGATATGAAACAGGCGTCCGATTAGGAGGGGGCTCAACCACTTTTCGCCAGGTCGTCATTTGTCGGCTAGGATACAACTCTGTCTCGAGATCATCCTCAAGAGGAACAGTATCCATACCATTGTCTGTAAATGGGATTGAGAGAGGAACCAGATCTCGCCGAGCTTGCAGCCAGCTTCGAGTGCGTCTAGACCGAGAGACAAATTTGTTAATACTAGAGAAGAAAAAGAGCAATATCTTGGAGAAAATAGCACGCAACGATGACCAACCTGATCTGGCGACAACTGTATTGTCGTTGTTCTTTACTTCCTCAACTGCAGGGGGTATTACGGTAGGCACAATTTCCTCCTCACCGCACTGAGTGCAACACATAATGTATCTGGCAATGGGCGATCACAACTCGAACAATGGGTGATTGCCAACATCCCCTCATCTGGCTAGCAAGCAGTAAATGAACCAAAATCCCAATCTAACAGTACAAGCTCAGTGTACGGTAGAATCACATCACTGTCAACTCTGCTTTGAACAAGAGTACCCAATGACAAAGATTTTTTCTAGGGTAAAAAAGGGACAAATTTCGCATTTTTAATGTCACCCTTGACTAAAGTCCTTCTCTACTATAGACTTCGACACAGACAAAATGAGGTAGTAGCTTTTAAGTCCTCAAAAGAGGGAAGCCAGAATTTGCAGCTTCGCCGCTCTTTTTAGGAGAGTGAATGGTTGATAATGTACCAATGGGTCTCTAGAAAGGGGGGGTTATGGATGATCGAGTTGGACAACAACTTGGTAATTATCGGTTGCTTCAACTGCTTGGGCAGGGAGGCTTCGCTGATGTATATCTGAGTGAGCATATTCACTTACATACTCGGGCTGCCATTAAAGTGCTCCAAGTCAGGCTAGTAGAAAGCAATGTGCAAAGTTTTCTCAATGAGGCACGCACTATTGCTCATCTGGTCCATCCCTATATTATTCGCGTTCTGGATTTTGGGGTACAGGATGGCATTCCTTTCCTTGTCATGGATTATGCTCCCAAAGGGACATTCCGGCAGCGTTTCTTGAACAGACATGGCCAGCCGCTACCGGCTGCATCACTTTTTGCATATATCAGGCAAGTAGCTACCGCTCTCCAATATGCCCATGATAAAAAGTTAATCCACCGCGATGTAAAACCTGAAAATATGCTGTTAGGTCCCAATGATGAGGTTTTACTGAGTGATTTTGGCTTCGCTTTGATCCAGAGTTCCACTTCGCGTTCATCAATGGAGACCGCAGGAACCGCTGCGTATATGGCTCCGGAACAATTGCAGGGCAAACCATGCCCCGCCAGCGACCAGTATGCTCTTGGTATTATTGCCTATGAATGGCTGACTGGTAGTTGTCCTTTTCAGGGGACTTTTTTCGAAATTGCCAGCCAACATATGTTGACTCTACCCCTACCTTTGCGCAAGAAGGTTCCCTCTCTGTCTGCCGAAGTTGAAAATGTTGTGATGACCGCGCTGGCCAAAGATCCGCGTCAGCGTTTCCCAACTGTACAGGACTTTGCGGTAGCATTAGAAAATGCTTGCTCGATTGGGAAAGTTGTAAGCTTAATAGATCAGACTCGATCAGATGCGATTACAAGACTCACTGATTGGTCCGATAACACTAGGCCTGTAACAGATTTTGCTGCTACCCAGGTACAAACAAAATTTCCTGAACCCAATTCTGGCATCCACGATCTATCACAGTCTGAGACCCACCCATTCTCTCAATTTGGTCAGTCCTCTCTTACTCAGCAAA
>CBJMBI010000557.1:0-3102 GCA_966427955.1 uncultured Ktedonobacterales bacterium | reverse complement strand
TGTGCTCGTGTTCGTGATCATGCCCATGTTCGTGGTCATGCTCATGTTCGTGGTCGTGATGATGAGCCATAGCTCTCAAGTCGGCATCGAGATGTGCTTTGACCATGATATCCCAGATTTGACGCTGCAAGGCGGGCAATTTACTTGGATCGAGAGCCTCGACTTGATAGTATTCATCAACCATCTGCGCTAATTCTGCTAATTCTCCATAAGCACCTGCACTGGTCATAGGTGGAACGAGATGATCAATAATGACAGCATGAGCACGCCGTTTAGCTTGTACCCCCTCACCAGGATTATTGATAATGAAGGGATAGATCATGGGCATATCGGCAAGTAACTGGTCTGGATAACAATTCTCAGAGAGCCCGACACTTTTGCCAGGCAGCCATTCCAATGTGCCATGCTTGCCCAGATGGATAATTGCATCTGCATTCCAACCTTCTGGATCACGTATCCAGCGATAGAGAGCATAGTAGTTATGTGTTGGAGGTAAATCTGGAACGTGATAGATGGCATTGGGGTCCATACCATAGCCTCGTGGAGGTTGCAGTGCTATAAAAACATTGCCCAGGGTCAGTCCCGCTAGAGCAATAGCGTTATTATGCACATATGCCTCACCTGGCGGTACTCCCCAACGACCCTGTATCCCCTGCTGATTGTATAGAGGCAAATCAGCAAACCAGCGCGTGTACAGCTTGTCCGGTACATGCCCTGCCGCCTGGGCCAATTGTTCTTCGGTGAGCAGCTCGGTATCATACGAGCAGCGATCGATCAAGGCATGAATCAACTCATCCCCACTCTCTGGAAGATCCCCAACGTGATAGCCAGCTACACTCATCGCCTTGAGCAGATACAACAAAGAGGCTGGAGCATCAAGTCCCACAGCATTGCCTATACGAGCAGCTTTTCCTGGCGAGTTAGTCAGGATAATCGCAATGCGTTTCTCAGCATTCTGTTTATAGCGTAACATAGCAAGACGCATTGCCAATCCGACAACACGCTCAATGCGCTCCTGAACTGGACGGTAACGTACTATACGACTTGGAGAGAGCATGGAAGAGCTGGCACTAGGTGCAACAAGATCACTTGGCGTCCGTAACTTCTGTTGCTTAATGTTTCCTATTTGCTCTATTGCTTCCTTGAACGAGATTGGAACAGTGATGATACGTCCATCAAACTCTGGCAGAGCAACATTCATAGCCGTATCAAGAGGCGAAAGACCACGTGCAGACTGTTCCCACTGCGCGCAACTACTGCCCGCTACGATGGCCTGAAGAATGGGAACATTGAGTGAGACAAAACTGGAGGCATCCCATATGCTATCCTGCGTATTATGAGGAGTAACACCTCCCAAGGCAAAGCTCATGGTGATGATAATAGCGTCCACCACCGTTTGCCCCTGCTCATTGACAAAATAGGTCAATGCCGTGGGGAGAGAACTCTCATTGTTGTCAATCTCCTTGAGTGATTGAGCAAAAACCGGAATGACATTAGCTCCATGTGCCTCAATAGCCCGTATCAAACTGTCCACAAAATCCGTATTGCCTGAGAGATAGTGCGCTCGATAAAACAAAATGCCGATGGTAGGGCAACCTGGCCTGTGTTTTGAACGTAATTCTGCGAGATTAATCTCACGCTGGTTGGGATAATACACACCGTGTCGTGGCTGTGGTGCCGGTGGATCAAAGCCAAAACCGGTAGTTAGCAAGTGATCACTGAGGAAGCGCAGACAATGTTCGTAGTTCACCACCCCGCCTGATTGCAAATAGGCTAGAGCTTCATGGGCAACTGGCACCCCAACAGTTGAGGATGCCATTAATTCAGGATCAAGACTATCGGTACCGGGCAAACAGATCAGCCACTTCTTTTCCTGCTGTGCCCAGGCCACCAGACGTTCTATGCCATAAGTGAAACTCGCGCGTCCCCCCAGCAATCGGACAATCACCATCTCTACCTGTGGCAGCATCAGCTTCAGAAAGTCATCGACGTCACCCTCGGTTTGGAGATGTGCGGGATTTGCTACGCGTATCTCTGAGAAATCAGCCGGAAGATGTGGCACTACAGCTTGCAGGGTTAGTAAATCGGTATCAGCATGCGACAGAAAGAGAATAGCAGGACGAGTTGTTTCTTGTGGCAACATTAAAATTCAATTCCCTTCTGTGCTCGCACTCCCTGCAACTTATATGGATGTTTGACCTCACGCATTTCAGTTACTAAATCTGCATAGGCAATTAATTCTTCAGGAGCATCACGTCCGGTAATGATCACATGTATCTGAGGGTCACGTTGCTGCAAAGTGGAGAGAACCTCTTCTACGTCGAGCCATCCATACTTGAGCGGATAGGTAATTTCGTCCAGAATCACGACATCATAGAGCCCACTCTCGATCTTTTCACGACACTGCTGCCAGCAAGCCTGAGCTAGCGCACGATCCTGTTCAATATTTTCGCTCATCCAGGTAAACCCTTGCCCAAGCGGAGTTATCTCGACTCCCATACGCTGTGCTGCACGAATCTCTCCCCACTTGCCAGTCTTTGCCTTCAAGAACTGGAGCATAACAACACGAAAGTCTTGCCCCCAACAGCGCATCAGCAGACCTAGGGCGGCTGTAGTCTTCCCCTTGCCATTCCCTGTATTGACGATAACTAGCCCTTTGCGTCCAGCTTTCCCACGTGCACGTGCATCTGCTTGCTCTTTGCGCTTACGCGCACGCCCTTCCTCACTCAAATCATCAATTTCTTTCTCAGAGACAGGTAAAACAGCATCTGTTATTGAAGTATCTTCGTGCATAATATATCTCCTCAGACAGCAAAAAAGGATTGGCTCAGCTCAAGCCAACCCACTAGAAGAAGCGCCAGAACACATTGCTTGAGTATCGCAGGTGCCTTTACATGCGACCAGTAGTATCCTGCTGATAGCGGGTAATCTAGCTTGAGTGAGCTTCTCCCAACTATCATAGATTGCTTCTATTTGTTTTATTGCCACAAATTTTGCACACTTTATAGTATAGTAGGTGCTCTATACCCAATGTCAAGACTACTGACGGAAAGACACCTTCCAAATTGTCCCTCTTTCCCCCTAGCTAAATAGGACTCCATT
>CBJMBI010000556.1:0-3104 GCA_966427955.1 uncultured Ktedonobacterales bacterium | reverse complement strand
CCACTCCGCTGGGAAGGGAGCATCCACATCGATGGCCACCCATTCTTTGGAACATTGCTCTACCACATGGCCCCACTATCTATGTCCGCTTGGTGCCTCTCTTCGGCTCCAGACCTGCACGTAGACGGCAGAACCTTTGGACCCAACATAGAAGAGGTCTTTGGGATACTGAGATCGCTCAAGGTTTTAAACAAGCAGGAATAGGGCTTTCGCCTTAAGCTTTACCCCTTACCACTTGGGTCAGCTATGAGATACAATGTACAGAACAGCTGATTAGCAAACCTACTTTACACACAACGAAGTGTTTTTATTTTCAAGGAGCTTATGGCATGTCAACAACAACCGTAAACGTCAAATTGCGTGCTCAAAAGCCGTTCACTAATGAGCCTCTTACTAATTTTTCGAAGGAAGAATTCAAACACGCTCAGACGGAGGCCTTAGAGCAGGTCAAGAGTGAACTGGGACGCACTTATCCGCTGATCATAGGTGGAAAGAAGATTACCGGCGAACAGACCTTTGCATCGGTTAATCCGGCGCAACCTGACCAGATTATTGGTCACTTCGTACAGGCAACAGTTGAGCAAGCTAATGAGGCTATCAGGATTGCAGCAACGACATTTGAAACCTGGAAACGTACACCAGCCGAGGAGCGTGCTAGCTACCTTTTCGCAGCAGCAGATCTTCTACGCCAGCGACGCTTCTATATCAATGCATGGATGATCCATGAAGTCGGCAAAAGTTGGCCCGAAGCAGACGGAGATACAGCAGAGGCTATTGACTTCCTGGAGTTCTATGCGCGCGAAATGCTACGTCTGGCCGAGCCACAACCTATCATCCCAGCTCAAGGTGAGCATAATCAGCTTGTCTATATTCCACTTGGCGTCGGTGTTGTGATTGCACCATGGAACTTTCCTTGTGGTATCCTAGTAGGTATGGCCAGCGCATCTATTGTTACAGGGAATACCATTGTTCTCAAACCAGCTAGTACTGCAGCCGCGACCGGGTACCAATTTGTCCGTATCCTGGAAGAGGTGGGGGTGCCTGCTGGAGTTGTAAATTTCCTCACAGGATCTGGCTCTGTTGTTGGGGATGCACTTGTAGATAATCCACAGACACGCTTTGTAGCCTTCACAGGCTCACGCGACATTGGGCTACGTATCTACGAACGAGCATCTAAGCATCAGAAGGGACAACGCTGGTTGAAACGCTCAGTCCTGGAGATGGGAGGAAAAGATGCTGTTGTGGTAGATGAAACTGCTGATTTGGAAGCTGCGGCCACCGGTATAGTTACTTCAGCCTTCGGTTTCCAGGGTCAGAAGTGCTCAGCAGGCTCACGTGCAATTATTGTCAAAGAGGTCTATGATCAGGTCCTAGAGAAGGTTGTCGAGAAAACGAAGCATCTGACATTAGGTGATGTTACCAAGCCAGAAACATTCATGGGACCAGTCATCGACCAAAACGCGATGAAGAAAATCATTGAGTATATTGAGGTTGGCAAAAGCGAGGGACGTCTCCTACTTGGAGGTGGACACCATGGTCCCGGCTATTTCATCGAGCCGACGATTATAGCCGATGTTGATCCACATGCTCATATCGCACAGGAAGAAATTTTTGGCCCCGTATTGGCAGTTATTAAAGCACAGGACTTTGATGATGCGCTGCGTATCGCCAATGATACTGAGTATGGACTGACAGGTTCGCTTTACTCGACAGATCCTGAGCGGATTGAGCGTACGAAGCAAGAGTATCACGTCGGTAACCTGTATTTCAATCGTAAATGCACAGGAGCACTGGTTGGTACTCATCCATTTGGAGGCTTCAACATGTCCGGCACCGATTCAAAGGCAGGCGGAAGAGATTATTTGCTGCTATTCCTGCAGGCAAAAACTATCTCTGCCAAAATAACAGGTTAGTCACATATGCCTAAAGCAGATCGTGAAATATGAACCAACCTCTACATACCTGCGCAAAAGGAAGTTTTACACAAAAAACCGCAACGGTCTACTAATTCTGTATATTTTTAGGAAGGGTGACTCATGGCAACAGTCACGAAACTAAGTCTTGGTACACGTCCTGGCACATGGCATCTCTCTCTGCCATTTCACAATGAGAATGGGCTTCTTGGCCCTTACATACTTGCTGGGCAAAACGAAGTCGCGCTTATTGATCCTGGACCAAGCATTACGGTACCAGCGCTACTAACCTCACTGCAAGAAGTGGGGTTTGAGCCACAGGATGTAACCCACTTGTTACTAACTCACATTCATCTGGATCATGCTGGTGCAACTGGCGAGTTAGTCCGTCGTATGCCAAAGGCTACAGTCTATGTACACAGTAATGGAGCTCCACATCTGATCGATCCTACCAAGTTCATAGCAAGCGCAACCCGTATCTACGGGGACAAAATGCATGAATTGTGGGGTAACATCGATCCAGTTCCCGCTAATCGCGTTCGGTCCATCGAGGGAGGAGACATCCTCAATATTGCTGGTCGCCGCCTAGAGGTTCATTATACGCCGGGGCATGCAATCCACCATGTGATTTTCTTTGATGTTCACACTGGAGAGCTGTTTGCTGGAGATATAGCTGGTGTGCACTTACAACGCATCAATTATGTACGTCCACCAGCACCACCTCCCGATCTTGATCTGGAAGCTTGGTCGGCCAGTATTGACAAGCTCAAACAACTACGCCCCGATATTCTCTATCTCGCGCACTGTGGTCCAGCCGATAACCCAACGCAGATCCTAGAACACCTGCGGGAAAAACTCCTCTCATGGGGAGATATTGTACTGAATGCCATGCGCGAAGGGAAAAGTGAGGAGGAAATTATCCAGGTACTTACCAAGAAGACCGAGCCTGAGGTACTTCGTATCACAGGAGACCCCAATGTGTTAAAACGTCTGGATCTGATAGCTAGCTATGCAATGACAGTCCAAGGATATATGCGTTACTGGAGAAAGAAACATCCTGAACGTCTAGACGGATACGCCTAAAAGAGCAGATCCCACCATTTTTAGTTTCTGAGCTGTCAACAATCCAGTTGGCAGCTTCTGTTGTCCCCAGCAATTAGCTATCAACACACTAGCCAAAAAAACAACCGA
>CBJMBI010000555.1:0-3106 GCA_966427955.1 uncultured Ktedonobacterales bacterium | reverse complement strand
CAGTAGATGATCCAACTAGACATCCAAAATTGAACGATGAGCACTTTATAGAAAGCGCACGCCTGAAGGTAGAAAAGCTACGTGCGTATCATGGAACAGCGGTTAAACTCATCTACATTAATTTAGTGAGTACTCAGCCGCGTCCTCGCAGCTATTATGACTATGATTTCAGCCCAGTCAGTTTTGAAGAAGCCTCGATTATTATCATCCAGGGAGCTTTGCAGCGCCGTGCGCCAAACTCCTATCAGCAAGCATTTGAGTATTTTCTTTACGATCTCCATACTGCTTTGCAGGATGATCAGACTAATCGCTAAAGGAAAAATCATGACACTTACATCATCACAGACTATTACTCAATCCAGCAATGTCAAACGTACAACACTAACGACTACACTCGTTGTTTCCAAGCCAACTGACTTTCGGCTACTAGAGGCCCATTACAAACTCATACGTTATGAGTTACCAAAGGACTTCCGTTCGAAAGTCAAAAGAGCTTCCTACCTCTATGGACAGATGCACAATTGTCTTCGGGATCAGTTGGATTGTCCTTATAAGGCATTTATGTATGATAGTCTCGATGGAATCGAAAAATGGGTTTTCTATGCACTTTATCCATATGGTGCAGTTCCAGCTAGTATTAGGCTTCCCTTCATCTCAGAGATCCCATTGGCCTATCGTGAGATTTCTTTTGAAAATCTTGATTTACATCTCCTCCTGAAATTGCTCCAGATTGCCTATATTCATAACGGAAAGACTGGCTGTTTTGTCGGTCAAGATCGTTGTTATGTGTATGCTAAAAAGGTGGGGAAATCGTATATCTGTCTTCAAATTGATCTTAAAGGTGATATTCGCACTCAGCCTAAGGATCTTGTACAAGAAATTAGAGTCTTGGGGCAGGCACGTTTATTTCGGCCAGTTAACTACCCAACTAGCTCATCTTCCTCTTATACCTACTTTGGGCGTAAAACTACAACGGGGAGGGGAAACTATTTCCTCCATCTGAAACGCTCACAGCTTGAGGTCGTTCAGCAGCGTAAGGAACCAGTCTATAGTATCGGTACTCGAGATGGAAGACGAACAATCCTTGCCTATCACGATATACGTCATATCGATGCCAGTGTAGGAAAACTCTTGTTCGACTTCATACGCGATTTCACTGCATTTCTCTCCCAGTATGGAATTTCAAGCCATTCAAAAGAACGGCATTTTTCCGAATTCCTTCCACCGAAGGGACAGGGACATCTTTCCCTGTCCTTGCTCGGCCTAATCTCTGTTTTTGACAATCGCATGAATAAAACACATGCCCTAGGCAACTATCTTAAACTGTTTGAGGAACTTATGCCGGATCTCCGATTTGTCGAGAGCACTAGTATATCTCAGAGTAGCCTCAATGCTATTTTGATTCTTCAGGATTACAGCAGAGAGGATTTTGAGCCCGGAGGACGTTTCGAGTCGCAAGCAGATCCGTATCTTGGCTTGTATAAAGAATATCCTCGGTTACCCAAACAGTCTATCAATGTCAATCTGGCAAGCCATGCAGCAACTATCGATGGAGAATACCTGGACTACAAGTTTCCTGAACTTGATGATAAAGAGTTTAAACTTAAACTGGAGGTTGCCCTTACCCAGTTGTATCTCAAAGATACCATTATCTCTAAACGGAGTGTACAGCAACAACTCCCTCTGGCCCCAACAGAGTTTCTCTTTCTTCGTAAGGCACGCTATATTTCTGGCCAAGCACCATATGAGACGTTGCTCTATTTTCAGAATGATGAACTCCACTTTCTGGACTTGCGTGACCCTGCACAACGGCTTCACCGAGATGAGATGTTTGCTCAACTTGGTATCGATTGGGAAATGATGTATCAGCATATGCTCCAAAAGTACCGGAAGTCCAAAGATAATGAGGAAGATCCAGAATTACCGAGATATGATATAATTGTTGGTCCTGGACTCTTTATTGAACTAGAGGATATTAATGAGCGTGTTCTTTACGATTACGATGAGATTATTAGGAGGCAATCTGCCGTCAAGATGCCATTACCGATAGAACAGCTCAAATTGCTTCCTCATTATGATGAAGTAAAGAATAGACTACATCTTTCATCAGACGAACTCCAGAGACGAGAGTTGTTACAGGAAGGTGCGCAGCCACAGAATGCTCAGGAGGCAGAATCACTCACATTCTATCATCAACTTGAAGAGTATGATGCATTTCTGGACGAGCTACAACCATTTCATCCTTTCATATCTTTCAACGAGTTATCGGATGGCGAGACAATGGAGCAAATTCGCCGTATTTTTAATATCCAACCAGATAAAAACGGAGAGTACAATCGTCGTCAGTTCAAGGGATACTATCAAAGAAGAGGTTGGTTCGCGAGCGAAAAGGAAAATAACGTTCATATGTATGAAGGGATTTGGTATGACGAGCATCATTGTTACATGGTTGGTTCAACACAGGGCATGAAAATGCAACAGCCACGGGCTCATCTGATCCGGTGCTTTGATATCTATCAAGGGGCTGAGCACTTTGATATTTACCCTCTGCTTCTTGCGACGAGTGTCCAGTTTGTACGTTTCAACCAATATACTGTTTATCCATATCCGTTTCACCTGATCGATTTGTACGCTAAGAACGTGTTGCGATTTCAATAGACTCTCTTCCGATTAAGAGATAGGGGGATTAAGAATCAAGACGAAATTGAAATAGATGAAGCCATTCAGGAAGTGATGAAGAAATATCGTGTTGAAGGTTTCTTAGATATTACTGTCCATGAAGAAAAGCAAGAATATTCGGTACGTGCTTATAGAGGGAAACTCTCATCACCACGTCAAGAAGTTCTCTTCACGATAAGCAGTCAACGGAATGAGAAAGCTCTTGAGTATGCAATAAGTCATCTGGGCTGGCGCGTCTATGTCACCAATCAGAAAACAGACAATCTCACTCTCGAACAAACTGTAGAGGCCTATCGTGATGAATATTGTGTAGAGCGGTGTTTCGAGCGCCTGAAAGGACATCCTTGGTAACTACTCAGGTCCCCCAGCCGGGAGGGTATGGACAAAGCTGGTAGACTAAGGGCATGACAGAAGAAGAAGCCAGGGA
>CBJMBI010000554.1:0-3109 GCA_966427955.1 uncultured Ktedonobacterales bacterium | reverse complement strand
CTTGGCCAGTCTCGCTAGTTCTACTGTTGTAGGGTCAAAGCGAACACATGTAAGCAGGGGGTATACGGACTGGGTTCTGCTGTCATGGGCAAGGTCAATGAACTAGCTGTCTTGGTCCTATCTATTGGTATCTGGATACTGTAGATATGTACCTGTCCTTGATCAATGCCTGTTGGTGAGTAACGATAGTTAGGGTTCATGGTGCCGGGTGAACCAATTCTCCAGTCATCAGCGCTCACCAATCCTGAGGAGGTTGAGCCATCAGTATAGTGTACAATGATCTTGTCATGGACCGAGCCCCAACTTGTAGAGGCTAACAGGAATGCCTGCCAGTACTTCCTGTGGGGAAGCATGATAGTTTGTCCTAGTGCGGCAATATTATCATAAACTCCCGGTGCGCTATTGGGAAACAGATATGAGACTCCATTGATGGTCGTTTGACCTGCTGGCGGAAGTTGACTTGCGGGATAAGAGAAGCCTGAACCATCAAAGTTGCCCTGACCAGGTGCCAATGCAAGGCCTTTGTTGTTGAAGTACGATGACAGCGGAACCTGTATGAATGGTGTCGTCCCTGTTTGTGGCAGAGGAAGGTTAGATGGAAACAAGCTGTGGTTAGCGTACCATACTGTACAATATAAAAGTGGGGAGGAGAGTAAGAAAAGGAAAAGCCAAAGAGAAGATATTGGCCTTATCTTTACCATAACTTGGGTGCTCCTTGTCGTATTTCAAAATGGTCAAAACTATGCTACTTTAGCAAGAAATGTCATTAGAAGTTGGACGCTTTCGTATATTGCCAATCTACTAAAAGTATTTCTCTCTCTCTACTTAGTAAATCGCATGAAGATGCAAAGTGTGACATAAACCCCATACATATCCAGCCCAACTTATTCATTTATCTTAAAAATGGTATCTAGCATATAAAGTAAAAAAGGTAACACTGGTAATGATTTTGATACCCCTTGAGAAAGTGTGGTATAAAGGATGAGTGCTTAGAAACAGGCCATCTGGCTCATACTTGCTAATTTACCCTAAAAATAAAGGATGGAAGCATTATGCTTGACGAGATACTGGAAAATAATCGACGTTTCCTCGAGAAGACTACGCTCCCACACATAGGTCATGCTCCCCGTAAACATACAGCTATTGTAACCTGTATGGATTGCCGTCTGGTGAATATGTTCGAGGATGCTCTCGGATTAGAGCGCGGCGATGTGGTGGAGTTGCGTACAGCAGGCGCGACAATCTCTACACCGGAGCGAGCACAAGCTGCGAATGACCTTATCCGTTCACTGGCTGGCAGTATTTATTTGCTGGGAGTACGCCAAGTCCTCGTAATTGGTCACACAGAATGTGGCCTCTCTAAAGTCAATCCTGTTGCACTTACCGCTTCTATGCAAGCCCTCGGCGTAGATCCGCAACAATTGATCGAAAAAGAAGGTTTGGGAGATATCAATGGACTGGTAAACTGGCTTGGAGCATTTAGTGATATACATCTCAACGTCAAAGAAGTTGTCAATGTCATTCGCACAAGCCCATTCTTGCCTAAAATTCCCATTCATGGTCTAGTGATTGATATCAATACTGGCAGATTGAGTGTTGTTGATGCTCAAAGTGAGTGAGATCTAGAGTGTGGTAGAATCTCAGTAAGTCTTTTTTGAAAGGTAGAGTACATGCAACCAAATAAAGCAATCACCGTAGCCTATGGAGATGGTATCGGACCTGAGATCATGGAGGCCACTCTCCACATTATTAAAGAGGCTGGTGCGCGTATAGCTGTCGAGACGATCGAAGTCGGCGAAAAGGTCTACCTGCGGGGTATAAGCGCTGGCATTGAGCCCAGTGCTTGGGAGTCACTACAGCGAACAAAGGTCTTCCTTAAAGCTCCCATTACCACACCCCAAGGTGGAGGTTACAAGAGCTTGAACGTGACTACACGCACAACCTTTAATCTTTATGCCAATGTGCGTCCTTGCGTCTCTTACTATCCCTTTATCCATACCAAACATCCAACAATGGATGTGGTCATTATTCGTGAGAATGAAGAGGATACGTACACAGGTATCGAATACCGCCAGACCAACGAGATGACCGAATGTCTCAAGCTGATCAGTCGTCCTGGTTCAGAAAAGATCATCCGTTATGCCTTCGAGTATGCTCGTAGCAATAATCGCAAGAAAGTCACTTGCTTCATGAAAGATAACATCATGAAGATGACGGATGGTCTCTTCCACAAGATCTTTGATGAGATTGCTACGGAATATCCCGACATTGAGAACGAGAGTTGGATTGTAGACATCGGCTCTGCCAAGCTGGCCGATACGCCTGAGAATTTTGATGTAGTTGTCATGCCCAATCTCTATGGAGATATCCTCTCTGACGTAGCGGCACAGATTGCGGGTTCGGTAGGTCTGGCAGGCTCAGCCAATATTGGTGAGCGCTGTGCAATGTTCGAGGCAATCCATGGTTCGGCTCCTCGACGTGCGGGACAAAATCTCGCCAATCCTTCTGGTCTGCTACTGGCAGCGGTCATGATGCTCGTGCATATTGACCAGCCCGATGTTGCGACACGAGTCCATAATGCCTGGCTGCGCACGATCGAAGATGGCATTCATACCTATGACATATTTGTAGAGGGTGTTAGCAAGCGAAAGGTCGGCACAAAAGAATTTGCAGCCGCCGTCGTAGCACGTCTAGGACAGCAGCCAGAGAAGCTCAAAGCTGTCAAATATACTTCATCCCCGAAAAAAGCCATCGAGAAGAAGCAGACACCTGCTCAACTTCAGGTCAAGAAGGATCTTGTTGGCGTCGATGTCTTCTTGGACTGGAAACTTGGCACTGCCGATGATCTAGGAAAGGCACTACAAGAAGTCAACGGCGAAAATCTCGCACTGACATTGATTACCAATCGTGGAGCAAAAGTATGGCCCAACGGGCAACCAGAGACATTTACAACCGACCACTGGCGCTGCCGTTTCCTCTCTCAGCAGGGGACGATTACTCACGGGCAAATTACCAGCTTACTTGAGCGAGTAGCCAACAGGGGCTTGGATTTTATCAAAATCGAGAACCTGTACAATTTTGATGGGCAACCGGGCTACTCTTCAGTCTC
>CBJMBI010000553.1:0-3110 GCA_966427955.1 uncultured Ktedonobacterales bacterium | reverse complement strand
GAAAATCATAACAGTGGAAGTGCCCCAGTAGAAATTCTGTTTGACTACGTAGTTGAGACAATGCCAGATGAACTGGCCGACCATGCAGAAGCGCTCAAGCCTCGACAGGGTCCAGGATACAGTCCTGAGAATAAGCAGGACATGTACAGGCTCGACCTGGAGAGACGCGTTATTGTTCATCCCAATGGTATGGAGTTCCGAATGGAGGAGTTTGACTGGACCGAAACCAAGTATGATGAACACAATGGCCTCACGCTCCAATACAAGGGACCCAGCGATTTACCCCGCATCAATTTAAAGCAAATCTCCTATGCTAGCTTGGATCCCAAAATCATACCTGCCACAAATGCTTTAAAAGAGACGAAAAGGCAGCAATTTTCAGATGGCATACAATGCCTTATAAAAGCCTTTAAATCTCAAGATGCGAAGAAAATTAGCAATGTTATGAAGGCCATAGAGACATCTGAGGCGATGGAATCTGTTTTGGCTCGTGATGCTAGGAATAAACTGAAAAAACCCCCATATAATAGATTTGATCTAGAGGCCTTGAGAAAAGAGAAAAGAGAGCGAGAAAAGAAACGAAAAGATGTTCCGATTTCCGAAAGAGTAGCTCATTTTAAGACGGCAGTTGAAATGCTCACGACAGGACAACGCTTTGGGGATAAGGTAAAAGAGAGTATACGGGATATCTATGAGAAGGAGCCATCTTCAGAGAAAGAAATACATGCTCAAAACCAAAAGAAGGAAGAGCTTTGGAAAGAGATTGTTCATGCTGAGAACTTAAAAGAGATCTCTTTCGAACTTCTAAAAGATCCAAGAAATGAGGCAAGTGGAGAAAATGTCAAAAACAAAGAACCAAATGCATTAGATCTTCTTCGCGAGTATAATCTCTATAAAAACCAAAAAGACTTTACTCAGCCAGGTGAACAGGAAAAAGTTCAGGACTACCTTAAAAAGATCGCGGATAAATTCGAAACGAATCCAGATATCCATCCCTATTATCTCAACCAGTGGCATCTCCAACGGGCCCTTGATGCTGTTAGCGATGAGAATTTGTTGAGCAAAGAGAATGAGAGCAAGTATATTGAGACAGTAGGCGATTTTATACTGAAATTGAAACAAGTAGAGTATCCTGAAGATCCCAATAAGGATCTTGCCAGCTTAAGGCAAGCTGATGAGTATTATTGGGTGAAGTCTTTGCATGATGCATTAGCTGAAGCAAGTAAACCAGAGATTCGCTCCTCCGAACCATTGAAGCAGGCTTTATCTGTTGCGAAGTGGATGCAAGAATGCAGGCATAGCAATTTAGACCTTGCACAAAAAGCCCTTGATCCACTGACCTCCTCAGAGGAGGCCAAGAAGCTGTTGGAGAGTATGCATGATTTTGAAATTCCCTCGCTTGAGTCCAATGGTGACCAGAAATCTGCTGACAAAGATGGGAGAAGTCTATTTGATGGAAAACTTGATCTTAAAAGCTACATTGAAGAGGTAAAGAATAAGAGCCAAGATCAGCTATCAGGTGATGCATCAAAATATACAGAAAAGATGCTTGATGCTGCTACTCAAAAAATTGAAGAACTTATAGAATCAACATCTGATCCTCGCCTGCAGAATAGATATCGCGAAGACGCAGTTAAGCTGGTTAAGAGTATGGTGGGGCAGCAATCAAAACTCTTCCAACAAGATAAAAACATACAAAATCAGTGGAAGAAATTAGAAGAATATACAAATCAAATGAATGCACAAAGATGGAAAGATGCATACGTATTATACTTCACCCTTTGGCTCAAGAATGGTGTTGATTTTGGTAGTAGAGGTGCTCAAATCTTCATGAATGAATTTGTGAAGATGATAACAAAGGCCATTTAAGAGAATTAGTGGTTATATTCGCCATCTCTGAAGGCAGTCGAGTTGTCAAAGCGCAATATACGGCATTTCTCTGTGACTGTGAGAACTACATGGTTCCATGTTACTAGACTCTTGCGGACGTGATAAATCGGGCCCCTACAGCATGGGCAATAAATTGCCTGTGGATATACCAATGGTATCTATACAGCCAAAAATTGTCTATTCATCATCAGATGAATATCTGGTGAAAGATTCACATCAATTGACCGATTTTGATGATTGACAAATTAACCCGCCGATGTCTGGAGGGGAACACAACGGACGCGCTGAAGCGGGTCCCTACTCTTTCGGGCGCTAAAGCGCTTCTTGCTCGAAGATTTTCTACAGGATCAGAGGGCTTGAGCCCGAGTCGATGTAGGGACCAGCTTTAGCTCGTCCGCAGAGGTAGGGTTGAGTTGGCTGGTTAAATTTTTCAGCCATCATTATTGCGTCCATTGTTTCCCTATCAGATATTAGCGGTTTAATTTGTCAAATATCATTATCGCGCCCGCTTCCCGTGGACAAGAACCCACGTTTTTCGTGGCTCCTATCCGGACAAAATTTCCCATCGGTGTCATCAATCTGGTCCCTGCATCAAAGGCAGAACGTTTGAAGGGCTACTGTTACCAAAGCGACCGCAGGGATGATCCCCCAAAATCGCTTTGGCTCCTTCCACAGTTTAATGGATAGCTATCCATCTAAGGCTGGTATAACTAATTTAGTACTCATATTTATCCTTTAATTTGTTAATTGCCCAGTCTATATTCCCATTGCCAAACCCTAGGTCTTCCTGATGAGAACGTACCCTCTCTAAGATTGATATATCTTCTCTATGTCCTAATTCTCCAATTATGTTAGCTATGCTAGCACATAGTGTGCAAGAGTTTTTCAAAGAAGAAAAATCCTCCTTAAGTCCTTCTTTAACGAAAATATCTTTCAAGAATGATAACTCAGCTTGGCCGCTAAGTTTACCAATTGCCTCAGCAATATATTTACGTTTCAAGATAGGCATTCTCTCATCAACAAGCTTCCGCTTTAATAATTCTACAACTGGCCTATTACCTACTTTATCAACTAGCTCACCTAATTTATGATACTTTTCCCAGTTAATATACTTATTAGCATCAATAGGAAATATCTCATCTATTTCCCGCCTGGCTATATTATCAGGTGTTTCTCTAATCGAAGTATCTCTTTTTTGTTCCTTCACTTTATTAGCTAGG
>CBJMBI010000552.1:0-3119 GCA_966427955.1 uncultured Ktedonobacterales bacterium | reverse complement strand
GGCTTTCCTTATTCCATTGATCTGTCTGACGATGCTGCAACACTGGTAGCCTGCATGCCAGAATGACACCTGTATTCAAACCAACTGTGTGCAATCCTCCAAAGAAGCGTGCATGCTCAATTTTGATACATCGATTTTCCACAAACTCTAGTCCCGCTTCACGCACGAGCTTGCCTGTTTCAGCATTGCGAACACCAAGCTGTAACCATACCACCTGTGCGCCAATTTCGATCGCTTCTTGGGCAATGGGCAATGTATCCTCAGATCTGCGAAAAATATCTACGATCTCGATTTGTTCACCTGCTGCTTTGGCTTCTGTAAGCGTGCTGTACACGTGTTTTCCTAATAATGTCTTTCCAGCATAGCGAGGATTGATGGGAATAATATCATATCCTTCTGACTGCAAATAGATAGCCGCGAAGTGACTGGGACGGTACGGATCGGCTGAAAGACCAACAATAGCAACATGTTTATACTGCTGTAAAAGCTCAAGGCACTTGTACATATCTGGCATGGGCATATCCCTTCAGAAAAGTAATCTCAACTGGCTCTTAGCTCTCTTTCTCTCAGGAAATACTAGCACAAAAGGGATGGCATTACCAGCCAATTCCAACACTCTCTGGAGAGACTATCCTCAGTGCTGGCCTGCTCCTATCGTCTGGAGCGTATCGCGTAGTGCATCCTGTAGCGCCGCATCGACCTCAGAAGATAGGCGCGTGTGGAGTTGCCTCGCCCATTCCTCATCCCAAGCTCCCTGCGCTTGTAGGTATTGCTCACAACGTAGCAGAGGGTCATCGCATTCTCTTGTCTCACACAACTTAGCATTGCTCTCCTTTTGTGCAGAGCACGTAGAAAGATCACGTTTTAAAGATGAAACATGCATCTCTATCAGTATAGGGCCCTGTCCTTGGCGAGCATGCTGCATTGCTGAGTGCATAGCAGCGTAGACAGTCACGACATCTGAGCCATCGATATAATGATGAGTAAGCCCTGCTGGTAGTGTCAATCCTTCTGTAAGTGGAGCAAAAGAAGATAGATCTGTATGAAGTTGTGGACTATCCTGTTCACAGATAAAGACAACGGGAAGTTGGTGGAGGCTAGCAAAACGGATAGCCTCAAGGAAATCAGCCTCAGCTGTTGCCTCCTTATCACAATAGGCCACGGTCACAACAGAGGCTTTGCGTAGCTTGCTAGCAAAGGCGATGCCTGCGGCATGAAGCAGTTGTGTTGCTACAGGGGCAGAACCTGTTACGGTATTGTGTTTCTGATAACCCCAATGGCGTAGAGGCACATGCTGTCTTCCGTGGGAAGCCATTTCTCCTAGAGGGGAAGAATGTCGTCGGTGTGCCAGTAAATAGGAGCGAAAAACCTCATAGGGTGTCATACCAATCGTTAAGACGACACCTAGATCGCGATAATATGGTAATGTAAAGTCTTTTCCCACCTCAATGCAAGCAGCACTACCAACCTGGGCTGCTTCATGCCCTCGGCAACTAGCAATAAAAGCGGCACGGCCCTCTTTATATAATCTCCAAGCGTAATCATCGACGATCCGCGTTAAGAGCATCCGTGCATAGAGATCTCGTATGAGTGTAGTGGATGGAGCAATGCTGGTCATGAACATGTACTCATATAGTGCGTCCTAACAAAAAATTTGGCCAAGCTTATTATAATGCCCTGTCTCAACGATTGTCTAGAGAGCCATAGTTTTGCTCTACCAGAAATATACCTGCTTCACGCGGAGGAAGAGACCATCTATTCTTACATGCAAAAAGGATCTTGCTCAAATTATATCGATGACGACAAAAGGAGGTCATCAACCTAAATCCTATTAACCTTTACAGATCTATGCCAAGAGATATATACTTTTTATGTTAAAGGCCCGATCCCCTAAAGGAGCTGGGTCTCCAGAAAGAATGTTTATGGAAAAGAAAGCACACGAACTAACTCTAATGCTCTTACCACGTCAACGTCGACGATTCATGGAGGCCATTTTTTATGACAGTTAATGCGCGAGCTATAGAAATTGGGTATCCAGCAAGGCCGCTAGATATCGTTGGGCTCTATCGCACCATGCAGCAGGCAAGAGCTATTAATGACTTGCTCAAGACTCGTAAGACGCAGGGCCGCTTCCCATTTTATATTGGCTGTGGTGGTCATGAGTCAATGGCGGCTGTAGTAGCTGCTCTCAATGAAGACGACTGGCTCGCTTTATATTATCGTGATTTGGCGGCGTGGCTCCAGCGAACGGGTGACCTGTATGGTCCTCTGCGCGAGGCCTATTCGCGTATCACAGGGCCAATGGGTGCTGGTCGGAACATGCCAGCGCACTATACAAGCAGACGACATCGTATTCTTCCTAGCTTTAGCGAAGTTGCGGGTCTGGCTCCATTTGCGGGTGGCGTTGGGTTCTCAATTAAATGGCATAAAAAGAGTGAATTGATCCTATGTTCGACGGGCGATGGTGGCTCAGCTACTAATGATTTCAATGTCCTTTTCCGTCAATCGGCAGTCTATCAATTGCCAGTCTTAATGGTTATCGAGGATAACGGTTGGGCAATTACCACCCCTTCTAGTGTTCAGTGGGCAGGATCTCTTGTTGAATGGGCAAAAGCTGGCGGTGTCTATGCTGAAGAGGTTGATGGTTCAAACGTCATAGCAACCTATGAAACAACATCTCGTCTAGTTGCTCATATCCGATCCGGTCAAGGCCCGGCACTTCTGCATTTGCGATTAGGCTTCCTCGATCCTCATTCCAGCAGTACGGATATCAAATCCTATCGAAAAAAGGAAGAGATTGAACTGACCGCAGCCACGAAAGATCCCATCAAGAATTTTAGTCGCTGGCTAGTTGAGCACGAATATGTACAAGAAGATGATCTCGTACAGATGCGCAAAGAGATACGTGCAGAGCTTGAGAGCATTGAGCAGGAAGTGCTCAATGAACCAGAACCAACAGCTGATCGTGTGCTTGACCATGTGATATATGTTCCTGGATGGTATGAGAATATTCCGCGTGGGACGAAACGTCCAACCACCATGTTAGGAGCCATAAATGAAGCATTAGTTGAACTTGCCAAGCGTGATCCTGATTTCTTCGTCTATGGGCAGGATGTGGG
>CBJMBI010000551.1:0-3123 GCA_966427955.1 uncultured Ktedonobacterales bacterium | reverse complement strand
AGCAGGCGTTCAACTGCCCAGGCGAGATTGACGGCTGTAGGCCGGGTGCCACTGAGAAGTTTACCAACAGCCTTTACATGCTCTTGGGACTCTTCAAGAGCAACTTTGTCCTTTCGTTCGCATAAAAGGCGAAATAGGGACAAAACTGTACTGAAAGCAGCCGCTACTCCAATGGCAGGTGCACCCCTTACCCGCAAGGATTGAATAGCCTCGGCTACTTCCTGCTCATGACGAAGTTTGAGATAACGAACTTCCATGGGAAGAAGAGATTGGTCAATGAGGCATACCGCTGCCCCTTGCTCATCTTCCTCCCACCAAACCGATTTGACACTCTGTTCCCGGCTGTACATCAAAAAAATATCTCCTTATTACAAAGACTGATCAAATGCAGGTGGAATCAAAGCATACTTAATCCCCTGCTTATGGCATAAACGATCAAAGACTGTAAGTAACGAAGAAAGCGGAACTCGTTCGGTAATTAACGCTTCTACATCAACATGACGCCCTATAATGATGTCTAGGGCCTGAGCAAAATAGGCCGGAGTGTGATGAAAAACTCCTTTGACGGTGAGTTCCCTATAATGCAAGGACTCCGTCTCAAGCATAACTTGAGTTCCTGACGCGCACCCCCCAAAGAAATTGACTAGTCCCCCCGGTCGGACCATTTTAGCAGCGATGTTCCAAGTATCAGGCATACCCACAGCTTCGATAACCACATCCACTCCCCGCTTCCCCTCCGTCTGAGCAAGGACGGCTTCGCACTGCTCCTGGAGTGATAAGTCCAGTACATCAATCACGACATCTGCACCAAAACGTTCTGCTAGAGCCAGACGCTCTCGACCTCTCCCTGTCAAAATGACACGCGCCCCACGCAACTTGGCTAGTGCTACCAGTAACAGACCAAGTGGCCCAGCACCAAGGATAGCAACGGTATCATCTCTAAGAATGTCACTGGCATCTATTCCATGCAATGCACAAGCTAGTGGTTCTGTCAGAGCGGCCGCGGTAAAGGGTATTCCTGCGGGAAGTCGATAGAGGTTATGGCGTACAATGCGTTCAGGAACAAGTAAATATTCTGCATAGGCTCCGTTGAGCAACAAAAGATCCTCACAAAGACTATAGCGGCCACGATGGCAATAAAAGCATTGAAAGCATGGCGCTGAGTTTGCAACAACGACGGCATCACCTTCACGACATTGGCTCACTCCCGCCCCTGTTGCCGCTACGATGCCAGCAACCTCATGCCCAAAGCCTGCTGGTGGATGACGAAAGAGCAACGGATGCCCTCGACGATAAGCTTTGAGATCAGTGCCGCAGGTAGTAGCCGCACCAACTCTAAGCAAAACTTCTCCAGCGCCTACCTGTGGTACAGGTTGCTCCTCAAGACGTACATCCATAGGAGCATAAAACATTGCGGCGAGCATGGTTTTATCCATGGACAGTCGTCACTCCTTCTTCCGGTTTGTCTAACCACTATTGAATGGTCTCACCCTTCTTCAGACTCTTGCACATCTGTATTCACATAGAGATCTGCTATGGGAAATGCGAAATCTATACTTACCAGTTCTACTTGCTGCTCAGGCCCGATTTGCTGATATGCCCATAGCTTGCCCTGGCGTCGATAGATTTCTACCATTTGATGAGTTGTGCTAATGAGGACATATTCCTCAATACTAGAACAGGCTTGATAAACTCTAAATTTCTTTCCTCTATCAAAAGATTCTGTACTAGGAGAGAGGACTTCAACAACTAAGCGAGGTGTGCGAACAATATCATTGGAGCCTTGCTGCCAATCCTCAGGGTTGCAGCTGACTGTCACATCAGGATAATAGTATTTGCTTTCTGCAACTTGTACGCGCACGTCGGATGAGAATGCTCTACACGATTTTCCTCTTAGATATCTTCTAAGCAGAAAAAATAAGTTCGCTGCAATTTCTGCATGATCAATTGTCCCTCCCGACATTGCATACATATGCCCATCCATATATTCATACTTTACATCAGTACTTGCACGATCTATCGCAAGATATTCCTCCACGCTTACCCAGCGCTCCCGCTGAAGTGCCATGGCTTATACTCCTTTCGTCTCTCGCTAATTATAGCACGATTGACACAAGAAGGCTGTAGGAGATCTCTGCAAGAATGCTCAGGGACTATCATAGCTTCACCAACGCATCAAAAGATGAACATGTATCTTCGTCTCACTTTTCTCAAATGAGCGAACCGTAGGTATGATTGTATGAAAGCAAGCACGCAAGTATTTCACTATATTTTCTACTTGACATACTATATTGCCTATGATATATACAAGCCATCATACATTTAAGAATAGCTATTATACAAGATTTAAGAGGGTAAAAGCTATAGAGGCACCAGATTAGCGTTCTCTCAATTCTATTGCTAATGAGCCCCAAAAATTGGTAGGTCGTAGTGGGGAATTGACAAAAGTACTGGTAGACAGTATATTATGGATGATACAGATAACTTTGAATGGGATGACGACAAGGCTGCTAGGAACTACATTAAACATAATGTTAGTTTTGAAGAAGCAGCCAAGGCGTTTCTTGATCCATTGGCTAAAGATGATCTAGATGATCGGATGGACTATGGCGAAGAGCGATTTGTCCATATCGGTATGGTAGGCAATAGGCTGTTGACTGTCATCTATACCGAACGAGGCGATAAGATCCGCATCATCTCGGCACGAAAGGCAACAAAATGTGAGCAAAACTATTACCGCGAGATTACGACCTGATGGCACGGTTGTAGAAGTGCTAGATAACGGCACTGAGAGGCCGTTCCCTGATAAGCCTATACGAGAGATGACAGACGAAGAGGTCTGCGCAGCTGCTCTCAGCGACCCGGATGCTCAGCCACTGACAGAAAAGGATTTTGCCCGTATGAAGCATACCCCACGAGCAAAAATCATTCGTCGTGCGCTTCGGTTAACACAGGAAGAGTTTGCTTCGCGCTTTCATATTCCGCTGGGTACCTTGAGAGATTGGGAACAGGGACGCTGTGAGCCTGACCAGACTGCCCAGGCCTACCTCTGGGTTATTGCCAATGATCCTGAAGCCGTTGAGCGGGCTTTGCAACCCAAACCTATTCCTGTATGACCTTGCA
>CBJMBI010000550.1:0-3123 GCA_966427955.1 uncultured Ktedonobacterales bacterium | reverse complement strand
CTACAACCATGTTAGAATAAGTCTACCCATCAGCAAATAGAGAGCGGTGGGCAGTGATCATCCACTTAACAAGACTGCCTCTCTCATGCTATAATGCAGGTACCAAGATTTGAAGCTAAGCGTTTCGTACAAGTGACAACTTCCCAAGGAGAAATCCAGGGGCTTGGCGCGATGGCCAAACAGAATGCCGCCCCTATCCCCATAGCTAAAGATTGGGCGCTTGAAACTAAAATCAGGGAGAATTTGTGGAGAAAGTTCTATTGGATACAGCTGAATTAGCAAGAGCTGCAGTAAGCATTGCATCAGACAAAAAAGCATTTGACATTCTCCTGCTTGACATTAGAGAAGTTTCAGTGATTGCTGATTACTTCGTCATCTGTAGTGGCAGTAATAGCCGCCAGCTTCAAGCCATTGCAGATGCAATTGATGAAGAGCTAGGGAAACAAGGAGCAATCTTGCTCCATAGAGAAGGCACTACAAATACTGGCTGGGTGTTGCTGGATTTCGGCGATATCGTTATCCACATTTTTGGTCCACAAGAAAGGGAATATTATCGCCTTGAACGCCTCTGGAGTGAAGCAAAAACTGTTGTATACTTGCAGTAACCTAGTTAATATCATAGAAAAGGTGACGACGATGACATTTTTTCGCAATCGTATGTTCCTTCAAGGAATCGCGCTCGGCGGTTTGTTTGGCATTATTATTGGCTCCATTATTGCTTTTACTATTGGTGAAAGCAGTGCAGAAGTGATACGGCGAGTCATCCAGGATCGGTTCCCAGGACGCCGAGAGGCACCATTCAAATATCTCTCTCAATAAAGAATGTATTGGAAACGTTCCCTGAAAATGGGGCGAACTATATCGTCTTTACTAGAGAATATACGATTTGAAGCCGCAAGGTGTATCAGGGTACCATCTCTAGATAGCTTGTGCCTGTACAAGATTGATAGAATAGCATATATTGAGGGGTGTTTACGTGGATATTGTGGGTTATGCGCGCCGATTTGTGGTCATTGTTTGTATGATGATCTTCCTTGTATCGAATACAGTCATTTCATCTGTTCTTAGTGCTACTCAACATGGATGTGCACCTGCTACTCCCCCTCCAGTAGCAGGAACGTTGGCTCAACCAGAGGCAGCGGCACATGTCGTCTTTCTCAACGAAGTCCTGTCCCACCCAGGTTCTGTCTGGAACTGCTCAGAAAAAAATACAAGTTCGTCATCGAATAATGCCTGGGTGGAACTTTACAATCCGCAAAATCAGGCTCTTGATCTCTATGCAGTTCATAGTAGTTTCGATGCTGGACCTAATACCACTCCATTCTATTTCCCTGTAGGCACCACAATTGCCGCTCACGGTTTCCTTGTTATTTTCCCTCCATTATCAATATTGGCACAGTCTTCTTCAACACCCGGATCATCTCTCTTGCGCTTACTCGTTAATGGGACACTGGTCGATCAAGTCACGCTTATCCCTCTCGTGTCCGATACTTCGTATGCACGGATGCCTGATGGAGGGGATACTTGGAAAGTAGCAGATGCTCCAACCATTGATGCCAGCAACGTTCCACCAACACCCACTCCTGGGCCAACGCATACTCCTAAGCCATCCTCCGTCAAAACGGATAGCCAGAAAAGCAGTACCCAGGATAAGGCCAGTACACTTGACTCAACAACTACCACTATAAGCAATCAGGTTACAGGCACACAGCCTACATGGAACACTTTGTCTGTTCCTCTTACAACGCCCTCTGTCCTAGAGACTACCACCCAAGGGAATATTTCAAATGTTGCACCGCAAGCGACTGATACAGCAGACCTACCTCAGAAAGTTTTGCTGACATCGCTAGCAGCCGCGTCGTTGCTCGCCCTTTTATGGGTGAGTCGCTTCTTTAGTAGAGCTAAGAAAGCTACTGAAACTTCTCCTGAAGTACCTCCAATGTTGGAAAGTCAGGAACCCCAAGCCAAGAAAGGAAGACCTGTTTCCTCCCCATAGCTCTTTGCAAGGGGTATCCACAGGTCGCAATTTGATGATTACTAAGCAGCTTCTGATTGTGACAGCGCATCCCGAATTCGCGTCAACATCAGTAACAGAACTAAAACAGCTAGATAAAGAAGTCACACGTATTGAGGAGTTGGCACCTGGAGTGACACTCTGTAGCACAGCCGATGTTCCAGCACTTATGCAATCAGCGGCTAGAGAGCGGCCCATCTTTGTACGCCATCTTGCTCCAGTACAGACGATAGCCAATCTATCCAATACAACTCAAGATCTTGCAGAGTTAGCTACAGCAATGGCTCAGTTGCCAGGGCTCGCTTCGCTAGAACGGGGAACCTATTTCGCTGTTCAGACACGTCTTGCACAAATAGAGGAGAGTCAAGCAGCACGTCCATATAGCAGTGGACAAATAAATCAAGCACTTGCCCAAATGGTCGCAGAGGAAACAGGGGCCGTAGAGTATGTTAAGAACCCACAGGTGATTATCTCACTGCTATGCACAATGGATAAGGGCTATGTGGGGATTTCTACCGCCGAGGAAAATCTCAGTAGCTGGCCAGGTGGTGCACGCCGTTTTGCCCAAACTCCTGAGCAAATTAGCCGTGCCGAGTTCAAACTCCTAGAGGCTCTGGAAGTATTTGGTGTGACATTTCCCTCCCAAGGATATGCTCTTGATCTAGGAGCTGCTCCTGGTGGCTGGACACGGCTCCTCTTAGACACAGGCCTCAATGTTGTCGCTGTAGATCCAGCAAATCTTGATCCACGCTTGACCAAGCGCAAACATTTGGAACATTATCGTGGCTACGCAGAAAATTATCTTGCGGAGGCTATAAGAAAATCCAGACGCTTTGATGTGATTGTCAATGATATGCGCATGGATGCCCGTGAGGCCGCACGTCAACTTGTCAAAGCTTCTCTTTGTCTGCGGGCAGATGGTTTCATCATTAGCGTCCTCAAATTGCCACATGCGGCACCAGGTATCAACCCATTAACAAATTTAAACGAAGCTCTGAAGATACTTAGAACGCAATTTGGTTTTGTACAAGCACATCAGCTTTTTCATAATCGGCAGGAAGTAACTGTTGTCGCGGCCCATCCTTTGCAAACCAAAAGATCGCTGAAAA
>CBJMBI010000549.1:0-3154 GCA_966427955.1 uncultured Ktedonobacterales bacterium | reverse complement strand
CATAGCACAAAACAAGAAGAAGAGCTAACATCTTGTCCTAGGACTCCGTTACCTTGTAGTCAGGTTGGCTATATGATAAACACTAGCCCTGAATATACTGGAAGACTTGATATCGACGGTGCTTGTCCTTTGATAGCCAGACAAAGTCTAACCAAGCGCTTGACCCTTCTGATATGATTTCCACGTCATCTATCACTAATGCAGGCCACTTATGCTCTATCCCATAGGTCCTAATCGCTTCTAGCTGTTGTCTCTCACTTAAAGAAGATGGAACGGCTTCGCCGATTTCTCTTAGCTGACGCGATGGCTCGCTCGTCTCCAAATTGCTAACCGGGATACTCTCCTGGGGGAATAAAAAACCATTTGCCCCCCCCTTGTGTTCTCTTTGGCTCGCCGATTGTGCAACCATGGATACCTGAGGTTCCGATATCGAGGCTTGCATCTGGTACCTCAATCTTAAGCGCTGGTAGTGTTCACGGCCTGCATCTGTGAGAATTTCCTCTAGCCAAGTCGGAATAGGTTCACCATTTCTAGCCGCACTCTCTAATTCCTGTCGAGCTTGCTGCGATAAATCTTTTCCTAATTTGGCAAGGACCTGGCTCTTCGATTGCCCACTAAGGCGAATAGAGAGTTCGAACGCATCTCCACTATCTTGGCTCCCGTCTGTGCGTCGGGCGCTTGCTCCGAAATCTGTCCATTGTTCCCCACAAATGGCAACGCTTGGGGTGCGCTCTCCCCTCCAGGTCGCTAGGGCCTTCCCCTGGCGATTGACAGATATGAGATCCTCGAGGCGGGTGCTGGCATTATATCGCGCTATGAGATATTCCTCTGTCCAAGCAAACCATAAGCGCTTCCCTTCTGGCGTCTGCCCATATTGCTGCTCCCACCGGGCATCAACCTGCCCTAGGCCTATGGGGCTCTGCTCCTCGTGATTGCTCTCTTTGATGGTGGGGTGCTCCTCCTTGCCTAGGATGGGCTTGCTCTTCTGATCGCTTGGATCTGGGGAAGGAATAATATTCGCTGGCGTCTGATGCCTGATGAGGAGCTGGGCCGCTTCATCACCATTGGTGCTTATCTCTCCGTCGAGTACACTGAGAAGATTGCACCATTCATTGATGCCTGGGCGTAAATATCTGCCTCCAGGAAGTCGGACACGATTTCCTTTGCCATGTTCGGGAGCTGGCCAATATTCCTTGATGTCTGCAAGAGTTGGCACTACAGCATAAACGCTCAATCTTGCGGATACTGCATCGACCAATTCATTAAAGATGATCCATAGGTGCCCCCCCCTGCCTGCTGGAGATGATTCCAGGATGGGGAAATATCCTACTGTTGCTAATGTCCGGGCGTGGGATCGAAACTCTTCCCATTCCTCAGGAGTATCCACATCCCAGCAAAGGGCGCGTGTACGTCCATCCGCTCGACTGCAAAATGCTCCATAGGTTTCCTTTCCTTGCAGATGCTCAATTGCTTCATTTAGAGAGAGGCATCCCGGGATCGTTCGATATTTATTCTCTCCCCGACGATTCATCCCGATATGAGAAAGCCCGTCTCCAGCAATCGCAACTAAGAGTTGTGCTGCCTCTGTTTGTAGGATAATTGGATCTTTCTCAGAAATATTGCTCTGCAAGTTGACGACGTTCATACAGGGGGGGGTATCTGGTTTTAAAACGCCGTCAAGTTGCAGTGACCCATCAAAAAAAGATGGAGTGGGTTCATTCTCGCTCAAAAGCAAGTTGCTTTTACTTGTTGCACCTGTATTGCAATTGTTTGGTGAGTCGGTGCTGTCCTCATTGTCCAAAAGCAAGTTGCTTTTACTTGTATTATTATTTAATCTTCCATTAGGATATGAGTCCTCTAAATCTGCTTCATGACCACAGCAGTTACAATGGAGACGGCGTATAATTTTTATATCTTTAGAGCCGCATTTCTGACATATATATTTATTACCACCTTGTTTACGTACATTCTCAATTTTAGCATTTATAGCAGCCTCAATAATGTTTTGTTTATTTTTTGGCTTTATATAGAGACGTGGTATCTTTTTCCCGTCTTCTGTATGTTCCTCGACTTCTTTCATCTCGATAGGGCAATCAGGCCATTGCTCTAGAATTGCCTCAATTTTTCGTTTTGGTGTGCTGTCTGACATACCAATATTAATAGCGGCAGTTGTATAGCAGAAGCGGCTGTATCCCTCATCGTCCTGTACCACTGGATTGTCTATCTGTCTCTGAAGCTCAGTGATGATGAGTTTTTCAGCGGGTTTGATATCCTTCTTTTTTCGTAGTTCACGCTCAAGCCGTTTTGTTGCACGTTCCTGATGAAGTTCTTGCTCGAGCTGGCGTATCCTGCGGTTTGCCCTTTGTAGCTCTTGTTGAACCTTCAAATATGTCTCATATGCGACGGTTGTAGCCTGTTGGGACTGTTGTGTTTGTCTTTTGTCGTAGGGGTATGCTATACTCATGGAAAATACCTCAATGGTAAGTCTCAGCCAAGATTAGCAGTTCCCGTAAGTTTCTCAGGCTCTGCAGGATGCTTTCTTGTCTGGCAAGGATTATAGTCTATGCCCGTTCTCTGATTTTTCAGCAGAACGGGCGTTTTCACTACCCAAATTGGCTAGAGGGTTTCTTGTAGCCATTGGATATAGAACTGGTGTTCTTCCTCATCTATTGACCTAATTTTTGTTGAAGCAATGTAAGGATCTGGTCAAGTTTCAGCCCTTGCTCAGTTTGGGTTGACTCGAGTCTGTTAATACGTGCTTCAAACTTTGCCTCAAGTTTACTCAGATCCTCCTTGGTTGTCATGGTAGTCTTGACAGTTTCCAGGCCTTCATCAAGCTTCACAAAGAAATCACCGATCTCCTTGTAGCTGTCCTTGATTTCCTGACGAATGGCTCGCAGCTCTTCAGCCTGATCAGAGGACAACTCCTCAATAGTTGCCTCTAGGGTAGCAGTTCGTTTCTCTAGTGCGCTAATTCGGTGTTCTGGTTTGGGTGGTGTCATCATGGGTGTCCTTTCTGTATGCCATAGCCACAAGAACCATGGCATACGCCTCTTGCTAATTCGTCTGCTCAGCCTGCCTTTTGCCTGCCTGTAGCTTTTTTGTCGTAACGTTGGTTGCAAAGACAGCGATGGCTTTGACTTCTGGATCCGTC
>CBJMBI010000548.1:0-3155 GCA_966427955.1 uncultured Ktedonobacterales bacterium | reverse complement strand
CCGTTTCGGCGCTTGTTTAATAGCTCCAGAGGAGCAGGAGGTTGAGAGCAAGAACCTCTTAGGGCAACTGACCTACCTGGAGAGGAAACTCAAAGGGGAAAGTAGCATGTCAGTAACGCGGTTAAATGCGAAGGGATGTAGCGTGACGCACCGCAAGTCCTGTACGCATGGTGAAACCTGGATTGGCTGAACCCTAGTTTCCAACGGTGCAATACCACACCCGTCGCAGCATACCTGAAGCGGCGATACCGTAAAAACGTGTCTGAACATGATGGACACGGGAAAAAAAATAACTAGCCGAAGACCATGACGAGTGAAAGCTCTCTACGGTAAGTGACCTATAATGAATAGGTTGAAGGAAATGAATGGGGCACCTAAACGCACTAAACGTTAGACAAGCGTAAATACGGGATCACCTCCGGGTGGAAACACCTATGGTGACGGAACCCCCATAGGAGGGAAGGCTGAAAGACATCAGCTCAAACGAAGGGGCAGTCATTGAAAAATGACGAGAGCTTGCCCAAGGATTTTGGCAAGCAGGGTAGGTATCAATGAGTCACAGATAGCAAGGTACGTGTGATGCGGAACGCCAGCACTCTCCTAGAACTCATCCGCGAGCGAGGTAAAAGAGGATTGCCACTGGAACGGGTCTACCAATTCCTGTTCAACAAAGACCTCTATCTCACAGCCTACGGGAAAATTTATCGGAACAAAGGTGTCATGACTCATGGCGTTACCGATGAAACCCCTGATGGCATGTCGCTGGGAAAGATTGATGCGATCAGAGAAGCAGTGCGCTATGAACGGTATCAATGGCTTCCAGCAAGACGAACCTACGTGCCAAAGAAAAACGGGAAAAAGCGCCCGCTTGGCATGCCAGTCTGGTCAGATAAATTGGTTCAAGAAGTGATACGCCTCATACTTGAAGCCTATTACGAACCGAGCTTTTCTGAACACTCACATGGATTTCGACCTGAACGCGGATGCCATACCGCACTCAGAGAAATCTACTCCAACTGGCATGGAACCACCTGGTTCATAGAGGGAGACATTTCGCAATGCTTCGATAAACTCAACCATGAATTGCTCCTCAAAGAACTTGGCGAGAAAATTCACGATGGAAGGTTTCTCAACCTCATTGAGAAATGGCTCGATGCGGGATCCATGGAAGATTGGACGCTGAACCAAACGCTCAGTGGAGTTCCACAAGGCGGTCTAGCAAGCCCCATCCTTTCAAATATCCTCCTGGACAAACTGGATAAATTTGGAGAAACGACCCTGATCCCAACATACACCAAAGGGGAGAAAAGAAGAGCGAATCAAGCGTACAAAACCCTGATGCAAAACTCTCGTCGGCAACGACGAAAAGGAAACGTAGAAGGGGCTGAGATCGCCAGAAAGAAAGCTCAACAATTACCCTCTCAAATGACCAACGACCCTAACTACAGACGCCTCAAATACGTCAGATACGCCGACGATTTCCTTTTGGGTTCCATAGGACCAAAATCAGAAGCGCAAGAAATCAAACAAGCCCTCCAAAAATTCTTGCGGGAAGAACTCAAGCTAGAATTATCCGAGGAAAAGACGCTCATTACCCACGCCAGGAGCGAAGCGGCACGATTTCTTGGCTACCAAGTAACCATCAACCAGAAAGATGAGAAGCGAACTCTCTCCAGAAATGGGCGAGATCGTAGAAACATCAATGGCAAGATCGGTCTACAGGTACCGTCAGACGTAATTAAAGCGAAATGTAGACCACTACTGCGGAACCAGAAAGTAATGCATCGAACAGAACTGATGCCAGAGAGTGATTTTTCCATCATCTCCAAATATCAGTTAGAATTTCGAGGTATTGCCAACTATTATCGTTTGGCCTACAACATGCACACACTCAGAAAACTGAAATGGGTCATGGAAACCTCATTGACGAAAACACTGGCACACAAACATAAGATGTCAGTAGCAAAGGTTTATGAGAAATATGGGACCAAGCTCGTTGTAGACGGCAAGGAATACAAAGGTCTCCAGGTCTGTATAGCGCGACAAGATAAGGAACCGCTAGTAGCCACCTGGGGAGGTGTACCACTCTCATGGGATATCGAGGCCACCCTTGAAGAGCAACCAAAACGTGTCTGGACCGGACGTTCGGAACTAGTACAAAGGCTTCTTGCAGACTTCTGTGAACTTTGCGGAAATTCCGAAGATGTAGAGGTACATCATCTACAAGGAATGAGAAAAATCCACGAATACCCAGGAAGACCAAAACCGGAATGGGTGAAGAGCATGATAGCTCTTCAACGGAAAACGTTACTGCTCTGCAAAACGTGTCACGAGGATGTCGAACATGGACAACCGCTGAAACGGCCTACAATCAGTCTTACGGAGGTAAAAGCTCTAAGAAAGAGAGCGAAAGCCTTGATACTGGAGAGCTAGGTGCATGGAAACATGCAAGCCAAGTTCGGGGGAGGGCGGTTGGAAACGTACTCAGACGAGCAACGCGCTTGCCGCCTATCCTACTTTGCATGCGAGATCGAAGTGCAAACTAAGCTCCCGTACACCGATCTCTCCATCGGGATAGACATGGGGCTCAAGCATTTCATGACAGACTCGAACGGCGATGTGGTGGACAATCCCAGGTTCTTCCGCAAGTCTCATGGCAAGCTCAAAAAGAAGCAACAGAGGCTAGCCAAGAAGAAGAGGGGCAGCAATCGGAGAAGAAGAGCAGTTAAGCTACAGGCCTCGGCTCACAAAAAGGTTGCTAACCAGAGGCGAGACTTTCACCACAAACAAGCTCGCATCCTGGTCGATACGTTTGAGACGATCGTGTTTGAAGACCTCTCAATGCATCATATGGTCAAGAGGCCAAAGGCTAAACAAGACGAGAATGGGAAATATCTGCATAATAGTGCAGCCGCCAAAGGTGGGTTAAACAAAAGTATCTTAGACGCTGGATGGGGAAGCTTCATTGAACTAGTCAAGCACAAGGCAGAATGGGCCGGTGTCACCGTCATGCAAGTTGATCCAAAGAAAACCAGCCAGATGTGCAGTGCTTGTGGGAAGGAAGGTGAACACAAAGACCTCAGCGTACGAACGCATGTTTGCGTCCACTGTGGAGTTGTGCTCGATCGTGACCACAATGCGGCTGTGAATATCCT
>CBJMBI010000547.1:0-3164 GCA_966427955.1 uncultured Ktedonobacterales bacterium | reverse complement strand
TAATTCAACATTTTTGAGCGGTTTTGGCAATTTTTTGAGTGAATATTGAGCCTGATTCTTCTTTGATTTGTACAATATATACAAATCAGGCCTGTATGCTTTTCATAATTTAGCCATTTTATTTAAACGATGAGCTATTTATACTATAAGACAATAGTCTATTGGTATTTTTTATTCAAAATTTTGTATGTGAATGTGTGGGCACGCTCTTTATTCATATCCACCTATTTCACAGCATGGACGAGGAGAGAATGGTGATTGGTACGCTGATGATGCCCTTCTAGCTCTACTCTCAGCAATGTTGGCTGCTATGTCCTATGGTGAAGGTGCTAGACAAATGAGCAAGATGTACTGAAAAAGGAGAGTCGCATGGCAGCTCAAGCCCGGAATGAAACAGGCATGAAGACAACTCTTGGATTAACGGGAGTTACCATCAATGCCATGGCGCTAATCGCGCCTGGAGCCTTCCTTTGGACCACATTTCAATCGCAAGCTGGCACTGGTGCGACCAGTATGTGGTCGGCTGTTTTTGTTGCTACTGTTATCGCACTGCTTACCGCAATTGCATATGCTGCACTTGCCAATCGCTATCCTGAAGCTGGTACTGGTAGTTCCTACTACTTTGCCGAGGTTGCCATCCTACACAAACAAGAGCACCGTCATTTTAAATTCGCCCGCTTGATGAAATTTTTGGTAGGTTGGGCTTCGCACCTCTATTATTGGATTTATCCTGGGGTGATGGTTGCTTTTATGGGTAGTCTCATCACCTATATTGTTCAGTTCTTTGTCCCTAGCTTTGCCGCTACTCCCGGTTTGACAACCAATCTCGAACTAATCGCCATTTGTGTTGTGTTCTCTGCTATTGTAGGGGCTATTGCCTACATTGGAGTGACAGGCTCGACTTTAGCCAGCATTATCATCAATGTCATTCAAATCGTTGCGCTAGTGGTCTTCTCCATTGTTGCAATTACTTTCCGTTTATCGCATCCCTCATACACGTATGTTCATCCAAATGCTCTTAGTGTGTTAGTTCCACATGATGTAAATGGCTTCATCTATCAAGCTACTATCGCTATCCTGCTGGTCGTCGGTTTTGAGTCTGCAACTGCTCTTGGTGCAGAGGCAAAGAACCCCAAACGTGACATTCCACGCGGTGTAATCCTTTCGCTAGTTATCCAGGCTGTCATTTTCTACTTCTTGGAATACTTCGCTGCTAACTTTGTCATGGGTACCTATTATAAAGGCCTTGACCCTAATGGCAAACCTGCTACAGACTTTACAGCCGCTAGCGGCTCAATTGCTCCTATCGGCGATCTGACGAAAATCTTCGGTGGTTCATTGGGGACTGCTTTTGCTGCTATTTTGGCAATGACTGTGGTTATTGCGCTGATAGGCACATCATTGGCTTGTCTCAATACGGGTGTACGTGTCACTTATGCTATGGGCAAAGATAAGGAATTACCGGTTATCTTTGGTTTCCTTCATGGAAAGTATCGTACACCGCATGTTGGTGTGATTGTCCTGACGGTCATCTCTGCTATTATTGGTTCATATGGAGTGTTGAATGCCAATAATTTGGTGCAAGTAGCAGTCATCTCGAACATTGGAACATTCATTCTGTATGGTATAACTTGTATCGTTTGTGTTATTGCCTTTGCTAGTGTGCCAGGACGCAGCATCTTTAGTACCCTGATTGCGCCTATCCTGGGGGCAGTTCTCAATATCGCTATGCTATTCGGAGTGATCTACTTTGCCATTGTTGGTGGCGATCCTGGTCGCACGAATGTCATTATTGCAGGTGCTTTTTCAATTGCTTGGCTGATCATTGGCTTTCTCTTCCTATTCGTGCGGAAACTTGTCACAGGTGTGCCAATCTTGCATCCAGAGGATTATAAGGCGAAACGTCCAGTTGAGCCAGATTCTGCGGTTGAGCCGGAGTCGCCAGCTCTAGGAGGAATGTCTCTTGCTGGTGGAGAGTAAGCGGTAAACTCCCTTATGAGTAGTTGTACGATGGGGCTTATCCTTAGTAGCCTGAAGGAGGCTAGGGACAAGCCCTAGTTCTGTATATCCATCTGGTTTAGCAGTAAGACAACAAAATTTGGATGATTTATCCATAGTGTTTATGGCTACTGTATGCTATACTTGAGATGCACTAATACTATCGGTCGTGAATTGACATCCTTTGGTTGATGTGAGACGTCGAAGTCTCTGCACTATATGTGTAATAAAAATAGGATGTGATGGACTTATGAGCGCTGTATATGCACCGGGCGTACAGGTTGATCACTATGAAATTATCCGCCAGCTTGGTCATGGCGGTATGAGCCGGGTTTACCTCGCAACTGATCTCCTCTCCCAACAAACCGTTGTTTTGAAATTCCTCAATGATGATTTAATAGGGAATATAGCTATATTTGAGCGTTATAAACGTGAGGCTGAGATAGGGAACCTCATAAATCATCCTCATGTGCAGCATATGCTTAATGTGGGCGAGCAGCGCAGCGCAGAGTACCTTGTAATGGAGTATATCAAGGGGCGTACGCTGCGTGAGCTGCTGGAAGAGCGCAATGGGCAGTTGCTCTCGCAAGAAGAAGCTCTCCGTATTATCCTTCAAGTTTGTGATGCCTTAGCCTACTGTCATGAACATGGTGTCTTTCACCGTGATATCAAGCCTGAGAATATTATGATCCAGGATGATGGTAACATCAAAATTATTGATTTTGGTGTTGCTTTGCTGGAAGGGGCACGCCGGGTGACATGGCGTGGTCTGACTGGTACAGTGGGCACTCCTGACTATATGGCTCCTGAGCAGTTGAAGGGTGAGCGTGGTATGGCTAGTGCTGATATCTATGCTGTAGGGGTCATTCTCTATGAAATGCTCTGTGGGCGTACCCCATTTGATGGTGAGAGTGCCTTTGCTGTGATGAATCAGCACGTGACTCAAGATCCTCCTTCGATCTTAACTTTTAAACCGGACCTCTCTCCTAGGCTGGCAACGGTGGTAATGAAGGCTATTCGGCGTGTCCCCGAAAAACGTTTTCACTCAATGCGTGATATGCAACATATGCTACAGAACTTGGACGCAGTAAAAGTTGTTCCCTATGAACCGGACGCTCCACAACCCCATCGGCTAGGCCAGCAAATCGTACTTGCTGCACTGATTG
>CBJMBI010000546.1:0-3171 GCA_966427955.1 uncultured Ktedonobacterales bacterium | reverse complement strand
AGTGTTTTTGGCAGTGGAAGACCAGCCCACTTGGCAGAGGTAAAAGTGACTATTTGAGAGATCCAACTCCAAAATGGCAATGGAAAAAGTTGACTACCTTCGAGCCTCTCCAGAGATCAAGAGAGATTGCAACTAATTACTCTTAGTTGCAATCTCTCTTGCTACGGTGATGCTCATTTAGGACAAAATTAATCTATTCTGTTTGATTCAAGTGAAAAAATAGTTTCTATCTATTTTGATGCTGTCGTACAATTACTCAGTCCACACCCAATCTCGTACCTCCGGCATGTCTTCAAGATTAGCTCGTATATAGCTAGCGTGTTTAGTGAGCAGCTCATTGCATTCCTGGATCAGTGGAGGCGTGAGATGCTTGACACGCTCGGCACGCTGCATTGCTAGAATGCAGAGGTGATAACGACTCACTCCATTGAGTACGACCATATCAAAGGGTGTGGTTGTCGTTCCTTGCTCGTTAAATCCTCGCACATGAAAGCGATCTGGATTGGGGCGTCCGTGGACGAGTTGATGGACGGCTCTCTGGTAGCCGTGGAAGGCAAAGACGACGGGCCGGTTTTCTGTAAAATGCTCTATGAAGGTGGTATTGTTTAACCCGTGAGGATGGATGTCTGGAGTGTAAAGCGTCATCAGATCTACGATGTTGACCACGCGCACTTTTAGTTCGGGAATATGGCGACGTAGCCACCATGCGGCTGCAATGGTCTCCATCGTCATGACATCGCCTGCACAAGCTAGCACAACATCAGGCACAAGCTTGTCATCATTGCTTGCCCAGTGCCAAATGGAGAGACCACGAGTGCAATGCTCGATCGCTTGCTCCATAGTGAGAAATTGCAGATGCGCTTGTTTATCGATGACGATGAGGTTAATGTAATCGCGGCTACGCAAACAATGGTCGGCGACGGAGAGGAGACAGTTAGCATCTGGTGGCAAATAGATGCGTGATATGGTACCTTTTCTTGAAAGAGCAGTGTCGATAAGTCCCGGTCCCTGATGGCTAAAACCATTGTGATCATTGCGCCAGCACGTGGATGTCAGCAGAATGTTCAGTGAAGCAATCGGTGCACGCCAGGGGAGACTAATTGCGCCTTCTAGCCATTTGGAGTGTTGAATCATCATTGAGTCAATGATCATGGCAAATGCTTCATAGGTGGCAAATAAACCATGGCGCCCAGTAAGCAAGTAGCCTTCTAACCATCCTTCACAGAGGTGCTCACTCAACACTTCCATGACTCTGCCAGTAGGAGAGAGGTGGTCATCAATTGGGATAATTTTTTCCTCAAACGTGCGGTTTTCTACCTCAAACACATCCCCAAGGCGGTTGGAATTGGTTTCATCGGGACAGAAAAAACGGAAATTGTGTTGTTGGGCATTGCGGGTAAAGATGTCTCGCAGCAGCATCCCAAGCTGTCGAGTATTGCCATAATACTCTGTTGCTGGCTTTTTGACTTCAATAGCGTAGTCTGTAAAGTCGGGTAAATCCAGATCTACCAGCAGTTTTCCACCGTTTGCATGGGGATTGGCTCCCATTCTACGATTACCGTGAGGAGCAAGTGCTGCTAACTCTGGAAGCAAGTGCCCGTGCTCGTCAAACAGCTCTTCTGGTTTGTAACTTCGCATCCAATCTTCAAGGATTTTTAGATGGTTGGGATTTGTCTTTACCTCTGCTACTGGCACCTGGTGCGAACGAAATGTGCCTTCAATAGGTTGCCCATCGACCTCTTTTGGCCCGGTCCATCCCTTAGGACTACGTAGGATGATTGCTGGCCAACGTGGGGTTTTCTTATAGCCATGATGTCGGACTTCTTCTTGGTAGTGACGGATTTTGGTATAGCATGTTTCTAGCGTTTCAGCAAAGGCTCGGTGCATGGTCATAGGATCGTCGCCTTCGACAAAGTGGACATCATAGCCATGGCCTGAGAGGATTTGCCGGATTGATTCGTCTGATGCCCGTCCAAGGACAGTTGGCCCGGAAATCTTATATCCATTGAGATGTAAAATAGGGAGGACTGCCCCATCTCGAACGGGATTCAAGAATTTGATACTCTTCCATGACCCTTCGAGCGGTCCTGTTTCTGCTTCTCCATCTCCAATAACAGCAGTAACAATTAAGTCAGGATTATCAAATGCAGTGCCAAATGCATGAGAAAGAACATAGCCTAACTCCCCACCCTCATGAATTGACCCGGGAGTGGGGACACTCACATGGCTTGGCACGCCTCCCGGTGTCGAAAACTGACGGAACAGACGGCGTATGCCCTCCGTATCCTGAGTAATTTCTGGATAGACCTCTGTGTAGGTACCTTCAAGATACACATTGGCTAAAACGGCAGGGCCACCGTGACCTGGTCCGGCTAGATAGATCATGTTGGCATTATGATCTTTAATGAGACGGTTTAAGTGAACGTAAATGAAGCTCAAGCCTGGTGATGTTCCCCAGTGTCCCAGTAGTCGCGGTTTGATGTGTTCGGGACGTAATGGCTCTCTCAGCAGAGGATTATCTTGTAAGTAAATCTGACCAACTGTCAGGTAGTTGGCGGCTCTCCAGTATCTATCTATCAGGTTAAGACGTGCTTGGCCAATTTTTAGCATAGTCTGCTCCTTGTATCTTACCTTCTTCTACTCTTCTTTTTCAATGGTTTATGTAGTTTGTTGAGGGTACCCTTTTGTCCAACTTTTCGCAATTTCAATGACTCGCGGAACGAGTGAACAAGTGGCGATTCCGGATCAATGCGCTCTGCCTTTTTCAGGAGCATTTCCGCTTGGTGGTGATTCCCTATCTCTGTGTATACCAATGCCATAGAAATGTGTAGAGCGACAGAGTCAGGATTGGTAATCAAGCCTTCTTCAAAGACCTTGATAGCTTTGGAGAATTGTTCGTTCTTTGCATGCATTTGGCCAAGTGTATAGTAGTGCCATGCGTTCTCAGGTTCTAACTCAATAGCACGTTTGTAGCTAGCCTCAGCCTCTTCAAAATGCTCAAGTGCTTGGTGGGCCTCTCCGAGACCAAACCAAATATGAGGGGAGTCTGGCAGAAGTTCTATAGCGCGTTGATAGTGGCTGATGGCCTCCTGATATTCCTCTCGCTCTGCTGCAATCTCGCCCAGGTGGAATTCAATGTTTGCCTCCTCCTCTGGATATGACGCCTTGCTA
>CBJMBI010000545.1:0-3174 GCA_966427955.1 uncultured Ktedonobacterales bacterium | reverse complement strand
CAAACAATTGGCTGATGAATTGCAAGCTCCACTGCTGACTGGTCGCGTTTCAACAACCCAACGAGAGAAGCTATACGAACAGTTCCGACGGGGCGAAATTAAACGCCTAGTAGTTAGCAAAGTAGCCAATTTTGCCATTGATCTTCCCGATGCCAATGTTGCTATACAGGTATCAGGGACTTTCGGCTCACGACAGGAAGAGGCACAAAGGCTCGGTCGCATCCTCAGACCCAAACGTGACGGAGGACAGGCATACTTCTATTCCATCATTACACGCGATACAAGAGATCAGGAGTTTTCTGCCAATCGCCAACTCTTCCTAACTGAACAGGGCTATCGTTATGTGATCGAGGACGCTGAAAATCTCCTGGCACCAGTTTAGAATCTGAGGCAGAGATAGAAGAAATTTTGTCCCCTGCAAAGTGAATTCTTGCTTAACATCAATGCAAGGTGAGGCCTTGCAAAGGCAGGAACAACATATTTTGTATTATTATGAGGACCAGGATATGTTAAATAGCTATATTGACGTAACCAATGAAAACTTTGTCGACAAGGTGTTAAATTCTCCTAATCTGGTGATTGTAAACTTTTCAGCAGAACACAGTCACGCATGCAAGATACAAGACCCTGAGTTCGAGGCGATCAGTAAAGAATACCAGAACAAAGTGACCTTCGCCAAATTATCTCTGAGTGAGCAAAACGAACTTACCAACCGATGGCATGTTAAGAATGTTCCTACGCTTATCTTCTTTAAAGGAGGTAACGAGATCCATCGTATTACAGGCGTTGTTATGCGTAACAGATTACGCCGTCAGATTGAAGGTGTCTTATTAGCCAATTAACAGCCAATCAAACTATGTTCGTTCGTAGGAGTCTATGGTGACGTATTGCTATCCCCTGCGTTTATGTGCCTCATTGCATGAAACCATCTGGGGAGGACGCAGCTTAGAGCGTGATGGATGGAAGCAGCTTCCTCCTGGTAATATAGCGATTGGAGAATCGTGGGAAACTGAAATCAGCAATATAGTTCAAAACGGTCCTTATGCTGGCAAAACATTAGGTATGCTCGTTGAAGAACTCAGTATTTCATTGCTTGGAAAACAAGCTTTTGCTATTTTTGGTCAGCGCTTTCCTCTACTGGCAAAATTCATTGACGCCAATGCCCAACTCTCAGTGCAGGTTCATCCCAAAGATAGTTATGCTGCTTGGTACGAAGATGGGAAACTAGGGAAAACGGAGTTTTGGTACATTCTCACAGCAGAGCCGGGAGCCCGCATTATCTACGGCTTTAAAGCTCCGACTGACCGAGCAGAGGTCGCGCAGGCTATCCAAAATGTGACACTGGACCGCTTACTCCATGAAGAGTATGTACAAGCAGGAGATGTTATTTATGTGCCGGCCGGAACAGTCCATGCAATTGGAAGCGGTGTTGTGCTCTACGAATTGCAAGAGTATTCAGACGTCACTTACCGTATGTACGACTATGGCCGTTTATCAGCATCAGGGAAACCGCGCGAACTGCATATCGAACGTTCCCTCGATGTAGCTTGCTATGAAGTGCCTCGTCAGATTAAGATGAAGCCTGTATCTCTAGCACACACCTATGGCTATGAAGATCGCTGCCTGATCGCCTGTCGTTATTTTCTCACGCGTGAACTGCAACTCAAGGAACATACCTCTATAGAAGGAACAACTAAGAGCAGTTGTATTATCATCTCCTGCCTAGGAGAAAAAACACAAATTTTTTATGGGGATGGACTCAAGAGCAAGGAAGAGATCTCACGAGGCGAAACGATGGTCTTGCCAGCCGCATTGGGACACTATCGCCTTGCAGGGAATGGTCCACTGTTGCTCTCCTACGTACCCGAACCAACTGATGAAGTCTGGCACCAGTGGCGGATGAGCAATTTGGTATGATACTGGTTAGCATACGTCAAATCAACTTGACAGTTTTGTGCTTGGACAAAGCCAACATTGTCAGGGAGAATCATTCACTTTCGACACATGTCCTCAAAGTATTGCCGTATCTGATCGAGGATCCAAGACTGTGAATAACCAAGGTGTCGCGCTCGCTTGAAGTCAGCCAGGGCCCGCTTGAATTGATTCAATTCTAGATACGCTTTCCCACGATACGCAAAAGCCCCGGCATGCTTCCTATCTAGAGCAATCACTCGAGTGAAATCTCTCCGTGCCTTCTTGTATTGTCCAGCCTTCAGATGTTTCTCTCCAGAAGTATAATATTTTTGGATCAAAATTTTCCGCTTAAGGTCTCGCACATTACCTCGGACCCAAGAGCATGAATGATGAGGAAGCACCCGCTTGAAGTCAGCCAGAGCTTTCTCGTATTGCCCCAGTTCCCGATACGCTATCCCACGATGCCCAAGAGCGTAAAGATTGTTCTTATTCAAATCTAGCGCTTGATCGAAGTCAGTCAGAGCCTCCTTGAATTGCCTTAATTCCAGATATGCCCTCCCACGATACGCATAAACCCCAGAATGATTCCCACCCAGATCAATCACTCGAGTGAAATCTGCCAGTGCCTCCTTATATCGTCTAGCCTTCAGATGTTCCTCTCCAGATTTATAACATCTTTGTATTTCTTTTTTGCGCTTATCAATGTCTGAAGCTGCAATTCGTACAACATCTGCAGGCCTTCGAGGAGAGTCAGCACGAGGAGAGTTAGCGTCAGAACTATCACGAGGTTTGTTGTTTGGCATTTGTATATCCTCCTTTCAATAAGGAAATGGATCTGTGAATAAAAGGTACTTCCAATCCACATTCTGCTTTCTAACTCTTGAGTACATGATAGTTTCCTTTGAAGAGGCTACCGCTGATTACTCCTTATCAGATGGAGAAGCTTTTTAAGTTCATACTCAATCCAAGGCTGTAAATAACGATCAAGCAATGGCTTGAAATCAGCCAGAGCTTTCTTGTCTTGCTTCCATTCTAGATACGCTGCCCCACGATATATAACAGCTCTAGCATCATACATATCCCGTTTAATTATTTGATTAAACTCTTCCACTGCCTTCTGATATCGTCCTTCTCGCATATATTTAATTCCAGCATCATAATATTCTTTCATTGATTTCCTGTGTATATTGTGCAAATCTGCAAGTTCTTCCACAGCCCAAAGCCGTGAAAAACCAAGACCAAGTGCTCGAGTGAAGTTAG
>CBJMBI010000544.1:0-3180 GCA_966427955.1 uncultured Ktedonobacterales bacterium | reverse complement strand
TTGAAGACATGTTTAAAGAATGCGAACAACATCGAAGTTGTTTTATCGTTCATGTAGCTTATGGACAACGACCATTCCGGTGATGACTTGAGATTACCTCTTCTCAGGCTGGCACTTATATAACCAGTTCTGGAACTGGTCATCAACAGTTGCGATGTGCATCACCATGCCGAAACCGTTGCTACGCACCATATGTTGAATGCGGGCTGTACGAGGGATGCGTACCTCTTGATAGGCACGAAATGCCTTGTCAACATTGCCCTCATAGCTTGCAAGCATATCAGCCAGACATACGGCATCCTCCAATGCCTGGCATGCTCCCTGAGCAAGATACGGGAACATTGGATGAGCGGAGTCTCCAAGCAGGGTGATGTGATGACGCATCCAATTCTCGGTGGGAGGCCGGTCGTAGAGTGGCCAGCGTCGGTCACGTTTCACTCTAGCTAAGGATCTTCTCACACTGCTGTGTGTCTTGGCAAAACGATCTTCCAGCTCATCCTCGGTGCCCCAATCACTAGACTCCATGCTGTAGTGGTCGCTTTTGAATGCGACGACTTGATTATAGAGTTCATTGCCCTGTAGTGGATACTGGATGAGCATTATGTCAGATCCAAGCCATAACCTTATAGTGTTGTCTATCCCAGCAAATTCGATTCCCTCCTCCGCTGGGATGACACCACGGTAAGCGACACACCCCATACAAGTTGGCTCACTGTCGTCAATTATGCATTTGCGTACAACGGATCTGAGTCCGTCGGCCCCAATCAGGGCATTGCATTCGTAGAAGGAGCCATCGGCACAGGTCACCAGAGCACCATCACCTAGATCCTCGACTGCGATGACTTTCCGATTAGTTTCTATGGTGATCGCATTGCTCTCACGGCAGGCATCTGCGAGAATGGTAATCAGATCATTTCGATGAATTGCCAGATAGGGATAGGTATAAGCACATTGAAATTTCTCGTCGAAATCCAACATCATGAGATGCTCACCAAAGATGGCATCTACGAAGATCCACTGTTGGATAAAGACAGCACGCGCGTATATCTTGTTGAGTACGCCAAGACCATCGAGCACTCTTAAGCCGTTAGGAGCGATCTGAAGACCTGCACCAGCCTCGCCCAACTCAGGTAATCTCTCAATCACGTGAACAGGATAGCCTTTTCTTGAGAGCGCTAGTGCAGTTGCCAAACCTCCTATCCCACCTCCAACGACTAAAAACGGGATGGTACGTCTTCCGTCCATATGTATTAGCTCCTGATAACTTTGCCCTAATGAGGAAAAATCCTGCTATCTATGAAGATAACTGTTTTCACCTCTTTTGCCAAATTAAAAAAAGATCCTGCATAGGTCTGCCACATTCACCTGTGAAAAGTGACCATTGATCCTCTCGATTCACTGAGTAGGGACCATATGGGTCGCCTCTCTTTCTTCATAGAGCCTTCCATGGGGATAACTAATCAGTTCAAGTCCCATGGCACTTCAAAGAGGACAAAGGTCCGTCCCATTGGCCTGAGAAGCCAGAGGACGTTTCTTTCAATAGGCGCTTTTCAAACAGCTTCCAAGTCCTATTTTTGCAATTATCTTAGAGTTAGCTCTTCCAGCGGCGGTAACAGTTCAGTTCTATCTATTTGATTCCTATCACCATCGAAGAAAGACTAGTAAGAGACTCAACATATGTTTGACGAAAGCCAGCAGTTTGCATCCATGAGATACAATCGGCACCCGTATAATCAAAGCCACTTGGTGTTCTGAGTAACATATTCAGGCTCATCAATAAACCAAACGTGTTTTTACAGCGGTCATCATCAATGATAGTCTCATAGACAATAAGAGCTCCACCTGTTGGTAACGCTTTATATGCTTTATTCAGCAATAATTGTTTCTCCTGAAGATCCCAATCGTGCAGAATATGTCCCATGATCAAAACATCTGCACTAGGCAGATCATCATTGAAGAAATCACCAGCAAAGAAGCGAAGACGATCTTGCAACCCGAATGCGGTGAGATACTCCTCAAAAATGGGTTGAACAGATGGTAAGTCAAAGCCACTACCAGTCAAGTGTTCATGAGCAAGTGCAATTTGCACCGCACAGCCTCCTTGCGCTGTACCCACATCCACGAAAGTCCTATACTTGTGCCAGGGAAATTTCTTGGCAATTACCTGGGCCTCGCTCAGACTGATTCCTGTCATTGCAGATAAGAATTGACGCAAATTGTCAGGATTAGCATAGCGAGGCTCAAAAAAGTTACCATCATATTTCGCCTCGCTCTGAGACTGCCCGGTACGCAATCCTTCAGTCAATGATTCCCAGACTGGGTAAAGTTGTGCATTCGCCATCTCTAGCATACCGCCAACATACGAAGATTTCTTCCGGTCGAGAAACAGGTCTGTTTCTGGTGTATTGGCATACTTACCATCCTGTCGTTTTAACATCCGAAGCGATACAAGGGCATCAAAAAAGTCTTGCGCACCACGTGGATGAAGCTCAAGCCGTTTCGTTAGCGTTTGTAGGTCAAGTGGACCTTCTGCAAGTATAGTGAACAGTCCCAATTCGACTGCACTGAGGAGTGCTTTCGCTTCCCAGAAAGCAGTTCCAAGCTGTAAGATTCTTTCAGGTGTAATCTGCTTATCCATCTCTTTACCCCTTTAATGTGTATTTATTGAATAATATCTAAATATCGGCAGTGGTATTCAATGTTCGATTTGAGGAACACCACTGCCACTTTTGCTGGCTCTATCCGCCTATGGCAAGCGCGGGAACTTGGAGAAGTCGGGCTTCCGTTTTTCCAAGAAAGCATTCTTGCCCTCTTTGCCTTCTTCGGTCATATAGTAGAGCATGGTTGCATCGCCCGCTAGTTCCTGGATACCAGCCAGACCATCGGTATCAGCATTGAATGCCGATTTGAGGAAGCGTAGTGCGATCGGACTTTTCTCCAGAATCTCACGAGCCCATTGCACAGTTTCCTCCTCCAATTGTTCTAGAGGGACGACTGTGTTGACGAGTCCCATGTCCAGTGCCTCCTGAGCGGTGTACTGGCGACAGAGGTACCAGATCTCACGTGCTTTTTTGTGACCCACCACGCGAGCTAGGTAGGTTGCCCCCCAGCCCGCATCGAAACTACCGACGCGTGGACCTGTCTGACCAAAGCGTGCGTTGTCTGCTGCGATAGTCAGGT
>CBJMBI010000543.1:0-3182 GCA_966427955.1 uncultured Ktedonobacterales bacterium | reverse complement strand
AAGCTGAAGCATTAGAAGCTGTAACTAACAACCCCTACGTAGAGAATCTTGAAGAGGGAGTTGAACGGGTTACTCGGTTTTTCACTAGCAAAATACGTTATCTCGGTCCTCTGCGAGCCGATCCGCAGGCTGCCCAAAGATTCTCACCTAGCAGTGAACTAGACGACGTTGGTCAAAAGGGTGAGTATGCAGCAGCTGTCTATGATGCTAACCAGAATGCACGTATACGGTGGTATAATCCTTTCAGTGAGAAAGTTGAACAGGATACACTAAAAGTTGCTTTAGACAACTGGGCACGTTATTTAGGGGTAGCAAATGAAGTTCAAATTCAAACGGCAGGTCAGAGTGGAGTAAGCTGGCAAGTAGTCCATCTGAAGGGGCACAAAGCATTGCCGCTCACCGCTGTTGGTGTCGGTGTTAGCCAAATTTTGCCTATCCTAGTCATGGGATTGCTAGCACCTAGTAATACGCTATTACTTGTCGAGCAACCAGAACTACATCTCCATCCCAGCGTGCAAGCTCGCTTAGGCGATTTCCTCATGGGATTGGCTAAATGCGATAAACAATGCCTGATCGAGACACATAGTGAGAACCTTGTCAGTCAACTACGCTACCATATTGTACAAGCTGGCGGACAAGAAAATAGCGACTGTCTGATCTATTTTGTCGACCAAGACCAACAAGGTGCAGCAAGATTTAACCCCATCGAAATTTCACCACAGGGGAATATCCTCAACTGGCCTGATGGCTTTTTTGATGAAACCATGCTCCAAGAAGACCGAATAACTGCTGCAAGTCTGAAGAAAAGAGCGAAAAAAGCAAATAATGGCTAATATTGTGATCGATCCTGTGATAGTCATGACCCCTCCCGATGATGCAAGCAGGACAGAAGTAGAGGTCTGGCTAGAGCATCTGACTATCTGGTTAAACGAAGCTCTCATTGCACCATTTACATGGCTGCATTATCTACAAGCATCTGAACTTCTAGACGCTAATGGAAGATTCCCTGGTTTTGCACAATTAAAGAGATTGCAACAAAAATACCGATTGGATATCAATATTAGCCAAATTGCAAGAAAGGTAAACGACTTCTTTCGCGACGACACGCTCGACCTTCAGGAGCATTTAAAAAGCCTAGAATATGCCATGGAGCCCGAAGCGGGTTCTATCACCATCACGCCAGAGCCATTCATCGCTCGCTTACCCGAATATCTACAAGATGGCTTTCCTATACTGCTCGCCGAATGTTGCACTTGCAAGCATATAGATCATCCTTTCGGGCAAGAACTACATATTGTAACTTTAGCATTACCAGATGGTTCAAGAGAGATAGCGGTCTCTGTCGTTGTTCTATACGCTCTCCCTGATTTTGCCCGCTCAGCTGATAATAAAATCTCCCAACGGTTCCCTTTACTCATCACTCCTGACGATTTGCAGCCTCTCACAGACATACTTGACCTATGGACCAAAGGCAAGCAAGGAATTATCTATGCCATCAACCAGCAATACAAAAAAGATTGGTCCGACACTGCCACCAGCCCATTCGAGTTCCAGCTAGGACCACGCTTCATTGAGTCAGTAAATAAGCGAGGATTAGATACGAATGAAATTGTCCTGCGGAGCTTCATTCGTGCTGCTTCTGATGTGATTGCAGGGAAAGCAAAAGACAGATCAGGCTATCACCTACATGCATTCAGAGAAAGTGAAACAGCAGATAGTCCACAGCTCATTCGCGACAGTGATCGTGCCAGAGCATGGCGTCTCATGCTTCAAAAACAGGGAGCTGGCTGGCGTCTTCACTACTGGCAAACTCCCACCGCCCAAGGCAACACGATCGAATTTGCTAATGTCTGCAAAGAGTCCGAACGAGAAATATATTAACCCACACTCCTCGGCCTTTGCAGTCTTTTTTCGTATCGCTGACTTCAATCAAAGCCCCTCCACGACGCGCACCTCTTCTTCAGTCAAACCATACAACCGATAAACTACGCGATCAATCAGCTTATCCGTTTGTGCTAGCTGGCACTTGAGTGGCAAAATCTTATCCAAACTTTGCTGATAGGATTGCTCAACTTTTGCTAGTAATGCTTCGTTGAGAGGAACGAGCAAGCGTTTCTTATTCTCCAGCAAGATACGTGACTTCGAAATTATCGTAGACCATGTGGCGTGTCTCTACCTTCTAGCAAGAAAGTGGTCTCCAAGTAGGAAATATTCTGGTACTGGTGAAATGCTTTCTTCGTGCGAAACAAGCCTATCATGAGGTGTGAGTGCTTGTCAAGGAAGAACCTCTAGGAACGTCCAAGGGCAATTGGATCTTACTCTTGCTAGAATACTTCACAGGCTGATAGTGTTTCCAAGTATAGCTCTTCTCATATGGCTTGGCAATCCTCCTGAATACTTGAATCTGCGAGCTTGGCAGCGCATGAGCAAACTGCTATACTCTCTGCAGAGGGACCATGCAAGCACTCAGTCAGCGAAAGGACCAGCGAAGAACACCGTGTCATCAGCACCAGATGCACCTCTCCAACGAGAAACTCGCCCTCCAACAGAGCACCTTCAGGGCATCGTTGAACGAATTACATATTATGCCGAAGAATCGGGTTATACCGTAGCGCGACTCAAGGTAGCATCTGCGAGCGATCTCGCCACGATCGTGGGCAGTTTTCCCTCAATTACGGCAGGACAGACCCTGCGTCTCACAGGGTTCTGGCGAGAGCATCCCAAGTATGGGCAACAATTTCAAGTCACCCATGCTCAAGAAACCAAACCAGCGACCTTAACTGGTTTGGAGAAATATCTTGGCAGCGAACTCATCAAAGGCATTGGCCCACACACAGCCAAACGGATTGTGGCCCACTTTGGCCTGGAGACACTTGAAATTATTGAACAGTATCCTGAACGTCTCAGCGAGGTTGCAGGCATTGCCCACAAGTGCATTACGATGATTCGTTCGGCCTGGGCAGCACAGAAAGCCATCAAAGAGGTCATGCTCTTTCTACAGAGTCATTCAGTTTCGACGACCTATGCCATCAAGATTTACAAACAATATGGGGATGAGGCAATCGAGATCGTTTCGCGCAATCCCTACCAGCTTGCCAGTGATATCTATGGGATAGGTTTCATCACTGCTGATACTATTGCTCGCAACCTCGGGATGGCCCCCGATTCCGATGCACGCTACC
>CBJMBI010000542.1:0-3185 GCA_966427955.1 uncultured Ktedonobacterales bacterium | reverse complement strand
ACGTGAATGTATGGCATACTCTGGTGTATATGAGCACAGTGCAGTCCTGCACTCAGTCGCGTCTCAAGCAAAAGCTAGAGCATACTCTGGCATAGACACATTGGCTCGAAGACGCGCTTTCGTTAACGTTAAACGTTCATCCAGTAAAACAAATGAGTCAGTATGGACGTTCAGGCTTCCATCTCGGTTCCATTCTTGACCCAGAACCTGGAATTCAGGCAAATCAAGGGGAATGAGGATGCCATCCCGATAGGCTTCCTCTTCTTCCTCTTCACAGGTCGTGCTGACTTGGCAAGGCTTGGTTCTCCTGTCCTTGGCGTTGGTTTTTGAACCCTCGTTCAACGAAGAACGGGCCTTTCTCCTCTCTTCTTGCTCTGGCTAAGCCCATCCTTTCCCCCTCAAGGACGGAGATCCAGAAATGGCCTAGCAGTGCGCCTGATACTGGTCAAAGTACCGGAAGAAGTGGCCAAAGAACGCCGAGAGCGTATACGTCAAACAGCTCAAAAGAACGGAGATGTTCCAAGTGAAGAAATATTAGAATTGGCCCATTGGACAATCGTTATAACCAACATTCCCAAGAAACGTGCGAATTCTTCAGAAATTCTGGTACTACTGCGAAAGCGACCCGCAAATCGAACGACTCTTTCAGCTCTGGAAAGAGGATGCAAAAATCGATGAATGCCGATCAAAAAAGCCGTACCACATTCTTTGAGAATTTTATGCAAAATATGTGCGATAATTATCCAACAATCTTTCATACAGGAAGGGTGTTGGTTCGATCCTTTTCGCAGTTTGGTCAAAGCCGCTGACGCACATCAAGCGTGAATGTAACCGTATCATAGTCGCTTTTTATGGGGGTAATCTGGAAAAGACCGTCCAATCTATTTTACGTACTTTGCGCTCTGGTTGCCGTATTGAACGTCGAACTGCCTTTCCTTGTACTGCTCAACTTTTGCTGGATGGCTTGGACAGGCAACTCGAATTGCTCTTAACTTAATGCGTATGGTGCCTCATGAGAGGTACCCCTCTTCTGTCACACTCGCCCAACTCTGGCCTCCTCAGGAGGAGGCTGAGGCGTTGCTGTTTGCACAGGAACTAAGGTACGGTCAAGCAAATCATTGATCTCATGAATTTGCTTGGCAATCCATGCTCTTAAATCATGACGCTCGACGGCTTGTCGCGCAGTCGCTGCCTTGCTTTTGCGCTCATCAGCTGAGAGGGTCAAAGCTTCATATAAGGCTTCTGCAGTTTCCTCAACATCAACAGGAGAGGTAGGGATGAAACCCTTGGCCAATTGCTGAAAGGCACCAACCGTACGCGAAAGGACAATGACTCCATCGCATTGATTGACAATGGCCCCCTCTTTAGCTACGAGGTTCATCCCATCAATAATGGAATTGACCAGTAATACATCATAGAACTGCATTGCTGTCAGTGCACGTACGCGATCATTCTCAAAGAACGCCTCAATAGGCGTCCAATCATCTGTCCCGTAAGTATGATTGATCTCATCAATCAACGAGCGCACATCGGCGTCGAAGTGGCGATACATTGGTAAGGTCTGACGAGATGGCACCAGGAATGCCAAAAAGACCACCTTCCTATGGAACTCAGGATGTTTCTCAAGCACCTGTGCGTAGGCTTGGAAGCCCCGCACGATATTCTTGGTTGGCTCAAGGCGGTCTACGCGCATAATAGTATATTCGCGCAGTAGAGGTTTGATCTCTTCAGCAGCCTGCTTGCCTGCTGCACCATTAACTACTTTGCGCTCCTCATCAACGGAAATGGAGATAGGATAGGCACGTGTCTGTGTGCGATGACCTTGCCACCAAACTGCCCCCTCTTCAAAATCGACGACCGCGCCATCCAATAAGGTGCGAGCGCCCTCCAGAAAATTGCGTGCATCGCGCTCGGTCTGAAAGCCGAGAATATCATTGCCAACCAGTCCTTGATAAATGGCCTGAACTATCTTACTTGGCAGGAAATGCCAGCAGCGTACATCTGGCCAAGGGATATGAATGAAATGTTGCATGACAATAGTCGGATGGCGTTGGCGAATCATGGCTGGAGCCAGATAGAGGTGATAATCTTGGAGCATCACCACTGGCAGAGTCTGCTCGCGCTCGATCTCAGCATTGACGGCATGAGCGATGGCCCGATTAGCAACCAGATAACCATTCTCCCAGGCATCTTGGAGCAACTTCGTCGAACTCGTCTCCTGTGTAGGGCCATACATGTAGTGTTGCAGGAACCAAAGAAGCTCATTGCTAATCTTCTCATAGTGCTTCCGATAGGCCTCTTTAGCAATGGCAACATAATGCAGATGCATTCTCTGACCTGATAAAGGAGATTGGAGCAACCCATCATGTTGCTGAGCCTGCATGACCGCTTGCCGATCGCCTTCTGTCATGGTCATAGCAACCCATGTGACATCCAGACGATTTCCAACATCAAGAAGTGCTGTGACCATTCCGCCAGCGCCTCGTCGTGCTTTGAGAGTCTTGTCTTGTGTGAGCTGATATTCCACAGGACCACGATTTGAGGCAAGAATGAGGCGACGTGAATGGGTCAACTGTGGAGAGGTGATCTTTATTATCTTCTGCGTGGGCATGGGGATATCCTTTCTTCTAACAGCTTACTAAGGGAGATCTTGAGCACCATTGAAGGAAAAACCTCTTGTAATTGTTCTCTCTTTCTAAATAATACTACGCACTTTGACCTACAAACAAACCATATTTACAGCGGTTCACCAAAATATTGATCCATTTTGTTCATGATCTTTGAGCAACCTCATGCTCATCAGGGAGAGAGCCACAATGCTGAAACCAACCCTGAGCATCAGAAACAGAAACCGTAGGAAATTTCCTAAACGTGCGTCGGAGGTTCGAGTCCTCTCAGTCCCACTAACCCACATCAACCCGTTCCAGAAGCCAAAAAGCCCCACTCGCCAGTTCCAAGCAAGCAACCAACAAGAAGAAAACCTCTTCATTATCATCTGTATCTCCTCTGGTGGTAACAGAAGAACAGAGATGCGGAGGCTCCAAACCATTTGGGAAAGAGCCCCCCTCTCTTTTCCTTTATGCTTGTTAAAATAAGCGATTGACTTACCATCAGAAGTTAAGAATGTACAGTTGGCATGTTTGTGGGTTTTCCCCAGGCGTTCTTATTGTCAGAGCTGTGATTGT